>JAITAI010000114.1 GCA_031284195.1 Treponema sp. | reverse complement strand
TAAATGATATTTCTAATTCCTTTAAATCTTTTTTCATAAATTCATTAAGAAAATTATTGATTACCGGTGTTAATAATTCAATATTTCTTTTTAATTTCCATGAGTTTGAAAAATCATCTATGTCAATCAATACCAAAAATAACCTGTTTTCAGAACCAAACCGCATTTCACCTTGATTTTCATAAAGCCACTTGGAAAGCATTTTTGTATTTTCTTGAGCGGCTTTTACAATTTCCATATTTTCATTTTTTAATGTATTAATAACATTTTTACAATCAATAGTTCCCTTATCTTTCATTTTTTCTGTTATTTCATAATATATTTCCGATGCGTTTGCGGTTTTGTCAAATGAAATATTCAAATCTTTTGCCTTGGATTTCAAATAGGTTAATTCAACCGGCAATCCTTTTTCTTTTCTTTTTAACTTTAAATATTCTTCCGGAAAATATGTAACTTTTAAATCAAAAGGAATATTATTAATGAAAAAATCAACATTTTTGATTAATCCTACCGTGGGAAGCACAGACTGATGTGATTTAAATATATGTTCTATCAAAATACTTGACCAATGGTTATACCAACTGTTCAAAACATATCCTTTGACAGCATGATTTATCTCAGTATCAAATTTTGACAATAGTAGATCGAATGAAGATATAGTCTTTACATAATGACTAACCAAATATTTATCCAATGAATTTTTATAATCGCCACCCATTCAAATATTTTTAGCTTATATAATTCTGAAACAAGTTTTTCAATATTTAACTCACCGAGAATAAGTCTGTTTTTTTTCTGTATATACTTATCCAGTAACAAATGCGATGTATCAATATTTTTTGATAATATGCCAAAAAGTTCTTCAAATTGTTTTGGTGATGTTGTAGAAATAAGAGATATATTGTTTTGAGAAGTAAATTCCTTTATCAGTTCAGGTCTTATAATTGATTTTAGTTTTAACCATAGTTGTCCTGTTTTTTCAGTGTTAAATAATTCCAGCGAAGCGGCATCATGTTTTTTCTTCCAAAATGTAAATGTATGTTCCATGCATTTCTCCTTTAAAACATGTTCTCCGAAGATTTCGGTAAAACCGATATCCATCCTGGTATTCTATCGAAGTCATACAAGTTCAGAATGCAAGAGCCTTTATGCTTCATTATGAGTATATAGTCGGTCTTCATCCCGCCCTTTCTATTATCCTGGACAACAGAATTTGCAGAATATTCTACCGGGAATGCGCCAAAAAATTCAAGATCACTGGATGTTTTAATGATTTCCATAAATTTCCAGCTTTCCTTATCTCTTGCGTTAAAATAAAGCAAAAAAACGCCTTCTTTTTTTAATATCCTCTCTGATTCCCTTATAAACTTGCTCATATCATTGATATAATTCATTTTTTCTTTTTTCCGTTCTTTTGCATTGGAAACAACTATTTCTTCTTCGAATGAAGCTTTTTTGTTTAAAATAGAGTTCCACATCTCACTCAATTCTAAATACGGTATCCTATCACTATGTGGTGGATCAGTACAAATAAGCTGAATAGAATTATTTGGTATATTTTTCATTGTTATTAAGCAATTATTATTTGTAACATATCCACCCGTATTTGAATTAAATAATTCTGGCAAATCGTTATATATAATATATTTTTCTTTATTTGTATTTTGCAAAGCATTGTATAGTTTTTTTGCCTTGTTTTCAAAACAATTCCATACATTAATTTCAAAATGCAATTCAGGTCTCCAAAATCCAATTACCCAACTGCCGACTTCAATTTTTTCAGAGATTTCATTTTTTGTTTTCCCTCTTTTGGTTATTGCGAAGACCATTGAAGACATTTGCCCTGACGCTGATGTCAAGGTAAGATAAAGTGCCCGTTGCAGAGATTCAGGGTATTGTTTTATTTTTGCAATCAATAAATCAATATTTCGCAAAGCCCTTCTTGTAAATAAATCAGAGAGGCTCATAGAAGATTTTGAGTTAATTCGGGAATTAGTAAAAAACTGCGGTTTTCGAATATATTTAATCTTATAATTATCGAAAGCATTGTATATTTGTATATCAAAATCAGTCGGTTTTATTTCTATTCTTGTTCTTCCATTTTCAGGCTTAACCCAAACTTGTAATAAAGTGTTATTATTCCAGAGATAATGTGATCCGATATTTCCACTCTCAAGTCTGTAGGAAGAGTATATTAAATCTTTAATTTCTGATTTTATTTCTTTTATTGCTTGCCAATATTCTACGGGAGATGGCATATCTAATAAAAATTTTGTATGTTCAATAGAAAATGGGTTTAGGTCTATACCTATAAACCTTCTGTTCCTTTTCAAACTTTCGTTAGATATGAATCCTGAGCCCAAAAAAGGGTCCAAAATAATATCAGACTCTGATGTATAATTTTGTATAAAATAAATGATACTTTCAGGCGGTTTTTTTCCCCAATACTTATGAAAAGAGTAAATTCCTCTATATGTATTGGGGTTTAAAATGTCATTTATCGTCTTTTGTTCAATATCAAAGAGCATTTTCTGCATAATAATACTAATTTAGCATATTTTTTGATTTTGTCAATAGGGTTTTTTAGTCGGTATGTCGTTTAACTTCCCTTATATGCATCTCTGTTATGCTATCTCGGACACACATAAAACGCTATCGTTAAAAATGCCTGCATTGGCTACTAATATGCAAATTCCTTCGTTTTATATCTTTGTCAGGTTTCAGGGCTATCTAGAGGGCTTTGGATGCGTAAGACAGAACGGCGGGCGATGTAAGGTGAGCCTCAGGTGGTGGAGCGAAGGCGTGGGAACGAGGGAGCATAGCGCGCAATGACCTAGCCGTTACGGAGGCCGAGGGCCTTTAGGCCCAAAGCAACACATTCCGTTAATACCGGGCTGCAGCGTATTCCACCCAGCCCCCGGCCTCCACTAAAGCTCGCTCCAAGTCCTGGAGGACAAAAGGAAAGATCTGTTCTTTATCCCCTGCTTTGAAGCTTAAAGTACTGGCAGCGATATTGACGGAAAGGATGGTCTTGGTTCCCACGAATTCCCGGAACAGGGCATCGAGACTCGCCGCGGGAAGCTCTGCAGCGATCATACCGCAGTTGTACATGTTCTGCCGGAATATCCGGGCAAAGCTTTCCGCAATGACAATATGGATCCCCTTTGCTTCAAGCGCCCAAGGAGCATGTTCCCGGGAACTGCCGCAGCCGAAATTCGCCCGGCTTACAATCGCCCCGATTCCGGCAGTATCTCGAAAGGGATCAAAACCGGGGAGCTTTAAATCTTCCAGCAGATAGGGTTTGAGGGCTTCCTTGGAATTCTCGGTCAAATATTTTGCCGGAATAATTTCATCAGTGTTGATATCGCTACGGTCTAAAAACAACACTACACCACCAAATGTTTTCATATATACTCCTATACTCTTCTTTACTCCTCTACTCCTGTATCGTTAGGGGAGGTCTTCTGGGTTTGCGATATACCCCAAGATCGCCGTAGCTGCTGCAGAAGCAGGACTCATCAGGTGAACCATACCGCCCTTGCCCATGCGTCCGTAAAAGTTGCGGTTCGTGGTAGCGGCGCATACCTCTCCTGGAGCCAGAACACCGTTGGACATTCCCAGGCATGCTCCGCAGGTCGGGTTCGTAACGCAGAAACCCGCCTCTTGAAACAGGGAGATGAGTCCTTCCTTGAGGGCTTGGGCATATACTCCGGGGGTGGCTGGGGCAAGAATGGCCCGAACCTGTGGGTTGATTGCCCTGCCCTGAATCACCCGGGCAGCCTCCCGGAGATCTTCAATGCGTCCGTTGGTACAGGACCCGATATACACCTGATCCACCGCAGTACCCCGCAGTTCCCGAATCGGTTTGACCTGATCCGGTTTATACCCTACTGTAGCCAGGGGCTCCAGATCAGTACAATCCAGGCTGACCGTACCGGCGTAACCTGCATCATCTTCGCTCCACCATGACGTAAACGCAGCTAAGGCCGCCTCTTTGGTTTCGTAGGTCTTATCTCCCTCTGGGCCAATGAAGGGCCACAGGTACTCCACCGTGGTTTTATCAGGCATACAAACCCCGGAAGTTGCCCCTGCCTCAACCGCCATGTTACACAACGTCATCCTTCCCTCCATGCTCAGGGCATCCACTACCGGTCCCCGGAATTCCATCACCATATCGGTGGCCCCGGCAACCCCAATCTGGGCAATCACCCCGAGGATCAGGTCCTTGGCAAAGACCCCGGGTTTAAGGGTACCGGTAAGCCGGATCTGGAGGGTTTCGGGCTTCTTGAACGCACAGACCCCCTTGAGAATTCCCACTTCCAGGTCGGTGGTCCCTACTCCTGCGGCAAACGCGCCGAAGGCGCCGTGAGTACAGGTGTGGCTGTCTCCCATGATGACGGTGTATCCGGGTCTGACAAAACCTTTTTCCGGGAAGAGGGCATGACAGACCCCGTTTCGGCCAATGTCAAAAAAGTCCCTAATCCCATGCCGTCTGGCCCAATCCCGCAGGACCTTTCCCTGTTCCGCGGTCTTTGAATCCTTGGCAGGACTCACATGGTCTATCACCACCTTGATCTTCGACGGATCAAAGACCTGGTCAAGGTTTTTGCTCACCAGATCGATAATGGCAATAGGCGTGGTTATCTCGTGGCAAAACACCCGATCCAATTTCAGCACCCAGGTCTCCCCAAAGGGCCGATCCGCGACATGGGTATCAAATATTTTTTCCGCTAGGGTTTTACCCATATACACCTCCGTTATTAATATGATTTTTCCGCTACGGGTTTAATTCCCCTAGGCTTTTCCCAATACTCCCTTGGGCGGGGAGATGATCCATAGTACCCGGAACAGCTCTGTACCGGCGTTGGCCAGTACATGAGGTGCGTCAGACCGGAAACTGATGGAATCTCCTAGGGCTAGTTCATAGGTGCTGTTGCCCAAGCTCAGTGTCCCCTTCCCCGCTTCCACCATACCGAGCTCCCATCCCTGATGACCGTATTCGGTACTGCCGGTTTGGGCTCCTGGTTCAAGGGTGATACAATAGGCCTCAATACCCCCCAGATGATCCGGTCCTTCAAGCTGTGCCAGCCGTTCGTATCGGACCCCTGGTTTGGTAAAGGAAAGCCGTTCATGGCTTCTGGTGATTTTCACTGAACGGGCCCGGCGATAATCCGCAAAAAGATATTCCAGGTCCATATCCAAAGCCTCTGCCAGGGCCAAGAGGGTATCCAAGGCAGGGGAAACACGGTTCCGTTCAATTTGGGAAACTAAGCTCTCACTTACCCCGGCACGATCCGCCACTTCCCGCAAGGTAAGGGACCGCCGTTCCCGAAAGGTCCGTAGTTTCTCACCAAATTTTTCTATTGAATAAGCCATGAACTCCCCATCTTTAATAATACTGTAATATATGTAGTATAATTAAAGTACGAGGATTTTGTCAATATCAAAACTCAAGATAAACCGAAGGTTCTTACGCCTTGTGGATCTTGCCTCTCCCTGCTTTTAAGCGTATGCTCAGTTTAAAGTTTCCTTAAAGGAGTTTACTATGCCGGAACCTGTAAAACGGGACCCTCAGGCCCCAAAATTTCTCGACATTACCATCAAAGATAATAATGGTAAGGTATGGTCTACTGTTTATGCTCAAGCAAAGGATTTTTCCACCGGTTCAGTGGGTTATTACGCTTCTGATAAGATTACCAATCCGGAAAGCGCCGAACGATACCAATGCAGTTTAAGTTTTACCCTCATAGGCTCGAAACCAGGGAAATAAGCCGGAGCTAGGGGACATACGGTGAGTTTGACGAGTCCCGGCCTCTGAAGCAGGTTCGGGAGGTTTGGGGCCTGGTATTTCTCCCCTCCGAACTTGGTATAGGGGTCGTTATTATATAGAGGAGTATCATAATGATAAGCAGGAATCCTTGTATCGCAAATATACAAGCAGGGTACCTTTTCCCTGAAATCGCCAAACGGCGAAGGGAATTTGCCGCAGCCCACCCAGAAGCGAAGATCATAAGCCTAGGCGTAGGAAACACCACTGAGCCTATCCTACCCCATATCAACCGAGGCCTTGTGGAGGGTGCCCGGCAACTGGGTACGGTCGAGGGTTATTCAGGCTACAGCGACGAGGGGCTCCGGCCCCTTCGGGAACGGATCAGCCAGGTTTTTTATGGGAGCCAATTCACGGTCGATGAAATCTTCATCTCCGACGGAGCCAAGTGCGATATAGGCCGGCTTCAACTCCTCTTCGGCTCAGGTACTAAGGTGGCGGTACAGGACCCTTCTTACCCGGTATACGTGGACGGTTCGGTTCTCATCGGCGCTGCCGGACCCTGGGCTGGAACCGGTTACCAGGGGATCCGTTACCTTCCCTGTACCGCAGAAAATGGTTATTTCCCGGATCTGTCCCTCCTTCCCGTGAATGGACTTTTCTATTTTTGTTCCCCCAACAACCCCACCGGTGCCACTGCCACCCGGGAGCAGCTCAGTGCCTTGGTCAATGCCGCCTTGCAAAAAGGGGGGCTCATCGTTTTTGATGCTGCCTATAGCGAATACATCCGGGATCCCGCATTGCCCAAGAGCATCTTCGAGATACCAAAGGCCCGAACCTGCGCTATTGAAGTGAATTCCTTTTCCAAATCCGCCGGGTTTACCGGGGTGCGGCTTGGCTGGACCGTGGTTCCCCAGGACCTAGCGTATGCCGGGGGTGAAAAGATCAATGCGGACTGGAACCGGATCTGTAGCACCATCTTCAACGGGGCATCAAACATCGCCCAGGGAGGGGGCTTGGCCGCCCTGGAACCCGAGGGACTCATGGAGATTCGGGAATTGACGGATTTCTATCTGGGTAATGCGAAACTCATTCGTTCCACTTTACAGAACTTGGGGATTTCCTGTGTAGGAGGGGATCATTCACCCTACATCTGGGCTCATTTCCCGGGCAGGGACAGTTGGGAAGTGTTTTCCGAGATACTGGAAACCTGTCAGGTATTGACCACCCCTGGTTCTGGTTTCGGCCCTGCAGGACAGAGCTTTATACGGTTCTCGGCTTTTGGACACCGGCCAGAAGTGGAGGAAGCCTGTAAGCGTTTGGGAAGGCTGCCAGGTTTAAGCCCGCAAAACTAGTAAATCCTGGGATAGAACCTTTTTTGCTATGAGAGACCGATATTTTTCTTGACAATTCGGTAAGACCGTTCCATGATAGTAGACTAAAGACAAGATAGTACTAATGATTGCACTACAAGGAGCGCTTCTATGAGTCATAGGACAGATCTGATCAAAAATGTGTCCATAGCCGGTCACGGCGGGACTGGTAAAACCAGTCTATTTGAACATCTGTTGTTTGTGGGAGGGGTCATCCCCAAGGCTGAGACCGTAGAATCAGGTAAAACCGTCGCTGATTCGAGCCCTGAAGAAATTGAGCGGAAGCTCTCGATCCATGCTACTATGGCACATATTGAACGGAATGGTAAAAAGATCAATATGTTTGATACCCCTGGTTCTTCTGATTTTGTGGGGGATGTTATTTTGACCTTCCGGGCTTCGGAGTTTGCCCTCCTTACCGTGGATGGCCGTTCTGGAGTACAGATTGGAACCATCAAACTCTGGCGGGACCTCCAAAGCCGTGCAAAACCGAGAGGTGTTTTTATCACCAAAATGGATGATGAACGGGCGGATTTTACCAAAACCCTGATGGACATAAAAGAAAAATGTCAAGTCGATCCAGTAGCTTTTACCCTGCCTCTGGGGTCTGGTCCTCAGTATACAGGGGTGATTGATGTCTTGCATGAGAAAGCGTATATTACCCAGGGGGAAGCCCTAGAAAAAGAGGTTCCCATTCCCCCTGAGTATCAGAATGTTGCTGCTACGGCTAGGGAACGGATCATCGAAGCCGCTGCCGAGGGGAATGATGATCTCATGGAGCAGTATCTGGAAACAGGTACCCTGGATGCAGCAGGAATACACCAGGGACTTATCGAAGCCTTGGCAGCGAACAAAATCCTCCCGGTTTTTGCCGGGGTTGCCCTTAAGAATTCCGGGCTTATTCCCTTCTTGGAATTTATGACAGACTTAGCGCCAGGTCCACAGACCGCTCAAGACACGGTTCTTGACGGGGCAGGGGTCCCACAGAAGATCCCCATCGATCCTGATAAACCCTTGGCTGCTTTGGTTATTAAGACCAGCTACGATCAATTCTCAGGAAAGCTCTCCTGGTTAAAGATCATCCAAGGCAAATTGTCTGCAGATTCAGAAGCCTTCAATGTTTCGGAAAACAAGAAGGAACGGATCGGCAAGATCTATACCTGTTTGGGTAAAAAACTTGAAGAAGTCCGGGAATTCTATGCAGGGGATGTGGGAATCGTGGTAAAAATAGGAAGCCTCAAAACTAATGACACCCTTACCGCAGGGGATGGTTCCTTCAAATTTATGCCCTTGCGGCTCCCTGAACCGGTTCACTCCGTAGCGGTTAATGCAGTAACTAAAAAAGACGATGATAAACTAGGGGAGTTCCTCATCAGGGCCACTGAAGAAGACAAGACCTTCCGTTATGCCTTTAATGCCGAAACCAAGGAAACGGTCATCTCCGGTATGGGTGAACTCCATGTCAATATCATACTGGATAAGATCAAACAGAATCAAAAAATCGACGTAGAAACGCACATCCCCCGGGTGCCTTATCGGGAAACGATCACGAAAAAAGCCGGTGCCGAGTATACCCACAAGAAGCAGACCGGTGGACACGGTCAGTACGGCCGGGTGGTCCTGGAAATCGCTCCCTTGCCCCGGGGTGAACAGTACAAGTTTATCAATGCCATCTTCGGCGGCGCCGTGTCTAAGGGGTATATTCCCGGAGTTGAGAAAGGAGTCCTGGAAGGCATGGCTGCAGGAACCATGGCAGGCTACCCGGTAGTGGATGTAGAAGTGAAGATCGTGGATGGTAAGGAGCACCCCGTAGATTCCTCTGAATTGGCCTTTAAACTGGCTGCCCGGAATGCCTTCCGGGAATCTATGCGGCAGGCATCCCCAACCCTTTTGGAACCGATTATGAACCTCACGGTCTTTGTGGAAAGTAAATACCTAGGGGACGTGATGAGCGATCTTTCAGGGAAACGAGGCAAGATCCTGGGGCAGAATTCCGCGGGGGGTATTGAGGAAATCCGTGCCCAAGTGCCCCAGGCAGAGCTCTTACGGTATTCTATAGACCTGCGTTCTATTACCAGCGGTACGGGTTCTTTTAGTGTAGAATTTGACCATTACGCACCAATTTCAGGTAAGATATCCGATGAAGTCATCAAGGCTGCTCAGGCATTCCGGGTGCAGGAAACCGAGGAATGAGGTAAAGCCCTTTCTATTTTGATTATCAGCTTGTTCTAGGTATGTATGCCATGCTTTAAACAAGGAGGTCGCCGTCCGGGAACTTCCCGAGACGGCTTTTTTATGCCTCGTGAGGTAGTATCCTGTATTTATGACTGTGAATGGGTATCCCTCTGAAGAAACCCTTTATTATAGGGCTAGTTTCATCACTTGGTTAAGGCAAAAACTCCGTTTCCCCCGAAAACGAAGGTTCCGATGAAAATTGGCTTCCAAAAAAGAGGTTTAAAGTTCGCTTTTTCTCTCAATTTAAGGTTGCGGTTTCAAAGTTTGACATTTTGAAACCGTTTTTTTATATTATTTTATAGAAACTAGAGGTTTCTTTACAAAGTTAGATTTTGAAAAAGCCTTAATGCAGAGTTAGGTTTGGTAAGGAACGATTAAAAACAAAGACAACGGTGATAGTCGTATGCACTTCTATTAGTATTCTTGTACGCTTTTATGGATTTATACATTCCTCAATGAGAGAATAGATCCTCTTCAAAACAGTTCGGAATCTTCTTATGTTTGCACGTCTAGGCTTCTGGAGAGGTATAGTATGAAAAATAGTCTTTTTAAACGCTTCATAGGTTTTATACTGCTATTTGAAGTGATTGTTAGCATGGGATGCGTAACTACACGACAATCTGCAGAGTCCGCAGACCAGTTTACCAAAAAACTTGAGGTATCCATAGTGGCTCCCACGAGATTTTATCGATGGATAAAAGCTGATTATGCCAGTAAAGCGATGATAGATATACAGTCTGGATTATTAGAATTTAGCTATGATGAAAACGGAGATTATCTAGTACAAAGCAAGAAGAAAGGCAAAAAAACCCTAACTATATGGGGAAATCAATTACTGGGGCAAGATAAATATATGAGGACCGAAGTATTTACTGCATTTATATTAGCAGCATACGCATTACAGCAGGATAAGGAACCTCTAGATACGGCATTTGAAGCATTAAAACAGATAGTAGATGAAAAAATATACCATGAACGGAAAGTACAATTAATGGAAGTCATACAAGCAGGCATACAGGAATATGAGTATGGCGGAGCAGCGTGGGAAACATATCAAAAAGTACATTTTGAAATAAAGGATACCATGATACGCATTAAATAAGGACAATATCTGAAAGGTATGGTCAGGCCTCACTATTCTCTATAAATCTAGAGCCAGTTTCAAAATTTCGGCTAGGGCGGAAACTGGTTTTGGAAAAAACAATCTAAGGCCCGCTTTTTCCCTAAATCTAGGGTTACTGTTTCAAAATGTCAAAATTTGAAATGGATCCATGGGTTTACCCTGTTCCAAGAGATTCTTGATTTATCTAGGTTCATATAGTATACTAAGGTCTAGAGACTTTATTGCTATGGTATATTCTTTTTATATACTATAGGATTTAATCGGCATGGATACTCA
>JAITAI010000032.1 GCA_031284195.1 Treponema sp. | reverse complement strand
TCATGGCAAGTCATGATTTGGATATGATGCTGGACCTGGGGGGTAGGGTGATCTTCCTCCATGAGGGCCGGATTGCCGCTCAAAGTAAAACCCCAGGATTACTCAAGGACCAAGCCTTTCTGCAGCGGATCGGCTTGGAATTACCCTTAAGCGTGGCTCAAAGGCAACTCGTATAAGCTAACCTGCCTTCGATGCTCTACCTATGAACACTTTTGGGGTGGGATTGCAGGGCTTCTTCCTCCACGTTTCTGCGGTAAGTCCCCCTTACTCTTACTGTACGAAGGGGTAGTTCATCGAGTTTACCGGATCCGTTCTAATCTTTCCAGGGAAATATAAAACTCTTCAACGAGCGGCTTCCGGTTTTTTCCCGTTCCTCAATCAAAAGGGCATCCCAGGGAATCTTGCGGCGGTTCGCATCGGAATTGACCTCAAGCCAATCGTATTTGAGCAGCCGCAAGCGCAAGGCTTCGTCCAGGTAGAGGAGGATACCTGCAGGACCGGGGAATAGAAAGGCCAAGAATACCGAGAGGGCCAGCGTAAGGAGGCAGTACCCAAGAGAAAAAATACAGAATAGCGGATTATCAAAGAAAATGAGCAAGCATTTTTTAATGATCTTGGTTATTTTGGTACTCAGCCGGGCGCGGCTGGCCAGAAAGAATTGGAACGCCAGGATTCCCAATACAATGGTCCAAAAAATCATCGCGGCCAATAACAAGCCGATCACCGAACCGAGGCTTAAATAGAATGGAATTACCACTCGAAAGAGGATACCTACCAGGAAAACAAAGCCTCCCATGACCAAACCTGCAGGCCATGCGTTTTTCACCTGCATAAAAAAATCACCCCATCCGAAGGAACCGTAATCAGATACTGATTTAAGGGATAAGGCAGTTGCGGCAAGATACACAAAACACCAGAGGATACCAATACATAAGATGAACATTCCCAAAACGGGCAGGGATTGCAACAGGGGGGGGATACAAATGGGAATTGCCGCGGAAGCGAGGAATCCTAGGTTAAGTAAGACAATGCGGAACAAATTATCCCAGAGATCAAAAAACGTCTTCTTAAGTAGAAATCCAATCATAGAATTTAGTATACTGGATGCCCCTTGATTCGTCTATGTATACCTGAAACCCCATATCCTTAGAACGACCGGGGTAGGTCCCTTCCCTATTGTGGGCTGGTTCCAAAGCAGCGGGAAGCAAGGGGCGCCCCGCTTGCTTATTACCCCGCTATCCAGGGGCATTAAGCCCGCTGGCGGGCTCTGGATAAAACCGGCTGTGCTCTGCCCAAAGCCCCAGGGCCGGATTGGGTACAAAGAAAACCCGTTCCCCATCAGGCAGGGTATTCCAGCCCAGACCCAAGGTCTCAACATCATACCGGGACAAGCCTTCTGCTAAATCCCCCCACTGGTAGCCTACCCCTTCAATCTCAGCCCGGCTCACGCCTGGACCCGGACAGTAACGTACGGTAAACCGGCCTTCACTGGAACCATGAATGAGATGGGCCGCTGCAGAAAGGCTCGCGGCAAGCTCCACGTCTTGATTTACCCGCTCCTGAATGACCTTTCCAGGCCGGTACCCATGCTTACGGATAAGGACATCATTTCCCGGATCTTCTCCGAACCGTTCAAGCCCTGGAGCAAGGATCACAAGCTCCCCGCCATCGGCCATAGCCATACGGGTCCGGTAGATCCCCTTGTTCCCCAGCCAGGTACTGCGGAATTCTTCCGGGTCCAGGTAGACCACGGCTTTCTGGATAGGCTCATCCAGAATATCCACGTTTACCTCCCGGGCAAGGGCAGCAGCGGCTTCAAAGCAGTCCCGGCCAAATCCGATATACAGTCCTCGAACCGCCAAAGACCCCCGGCTTTTACCGGCTGCAGCGGCTTCTGCATCGGTTCGAGCGCCCACTACGGTCAAAACCCAGAGAATGGGAGGTAAACGGTTTCCGAAACGGCGCATTCCCTCATCAAACATGGCTCGAACCGGCGTATCGGTCCGGCCCATCATCCGCTCCATCCCATAGGAAGCTCCTACAAAATGGCTCTTGTCAATGGCTTCTTTACCGCCGGTTCCCACAAAAATATTTTTCGCATGATTGGCCATACCCACCACCTCATGGGGCACCACCTGGCCAATGGAAAGGATCAGGGAAAAGCCCCCATCCCGGAGCAGCTTATTCACCTGCACCGGCCAATCGTAGCGGACCGCCTCTTGTGAAACCTCTGCTACCCAGTCCGCTTCCAGCCGGCCCAACTCTACCACATCCTGCCGCCAATCATGGGAAATGAATTTATCAGGAGGGGTTCCGGGAAACATACGGCTCAGCTCCACCTTGGTCATAGCAATGTGGGTACCCAAAGCAGGCATGACCCCTCCCAGGGGGTTCTTCTTGTTTCCGGTGAGTTCCCGGCAGGTCAGGTCTGTAAAATACCCTGCCCGGGAATGAAACCTGGTTATATCTGGAGGCAGGATGAGCAGCGGTCCTGCATCGCCGAGGTCCTCCAACGCTTTAACCAAAGCCTCGGAAAAAAGCGCATCCAGCGTGGAATCTGTCATATCCTCCTGGACCCCGCCTTGAGCCACATAGGTCATTCTCATCTCCTTAGCTGCTGAGCACTGGTTTGTTGTTGAATTGATTGACCATGAGCGTCGGCTGATGGGTTGCATCTAAGGTGTCCCGCCAGAGATTACCTTCAGGATCCACATGGCTGCGGTGAGAAATAGCCGCCTTCATGGGCAGGTGTACGAATTCGTTGTGTACCAAGCCGATGATGACCTTGGTTCTTCCTGCCATGGCCGCATGAGCCGCGGCATTACCTAAGCGCTCGCAGTAAATGGAATCGCCAGGTCCTGCAGGAGCGGAACGGATGATATAACTGGGATCAATGTACTTTAAGTTGATCTCTATCTTTTTCTCGTCAAAATAACTTTGTATCCGGTCCCGCAAATAGGTACCTACATCAGCCATTTTAAGATTTCCCCCGGCATCGGTTTTCACATCCTTGACCAACTGATCTTGCATGGCCCCTTCAGCCACCACCACCACCGCATGTTTCCGTTTTTTAAGCCGTTCTTCCAAGTGGTGCAGGAAGCCGTTGTACCCTTCCAAGTTGAAAGGTACTTCGGGAATAAGCACAAAATTCACCTCATGACTAGCCAGGGCCGTATGAGCGGCAATAAACCCCGACTCCCGGCCCATGAGCTTGACTAAGCCGATGCCGTTAATCTGGGAATTGGCCTCCATGTGGGCTGCAGCTACTACATCCACTGCCTTAGCCACTGCAGTATCAAAACCAAAAGACTTTTGTATAAACGCAAAATCATTGTCCACGGTTTTTGGTATTCCCACCATGGCGATTTTCAATTTTCGCTTGCTTATTTCTTCGGCAATGTCCAGGGAACCTCGCTGGGTACCGTCTCCCCCAATGGTAAAGAGCATGTTCAGATTAAGCTGCTCCATAGCGTCCACGATTTTACTTACCTCTTTGCCCCCTCCCCGGGCGCTTCCTAGATAGGTTCCCCCGAGCTTATGGATATTATCCACATTTTCCGGATTCAATTCCCGGATTGGGTACTGGTACTCCGGGAGGAACCCTTTGTATCCATAACGGATCCCCGTAATCCGATGTACCCCATACCGGTACCATAAGCACCGGACAATAGCCCGGATCACATCGTTGATCCCCGGACATAAACCGCCACAGCTCACTATGCCTGCATGAACATGGGCGGGCATGAAATAGATCATCTCCCGCGGCCCTGCACACTCAAAAACCTGCCCCCGTTCAATCCGAGCCTGGTCTCCCAGGATCGCTTCTGCACTCAAGCGGATAAATTGATCATCGGTAACATAATTAGCGATAAAATCACCTTTGACATTAGACATAACAATCGGTGATTTAATATTACGTTTTCCCAGTTCCTCAACGGTAAAATCAAAGGTTTCACTCATGGATGGATGCCCCTCTCTTGTTTAATTTTGTCGGTAGCTTGAAGTCTTTGCAAAACTCCGTTAGTTTTGAAAAAGCTTCGGCTAGTATATACGATTATTTCTATTATAATATATAGAGCATTATATTGATTTTTTATGAATAGACAAGAGAGGCTTTTTCAAAATCTGACATGGTGAAAAATCTCGATCAGAGCATAGAGCGCGATAAAGATAGAAATCTATGACAAGACGCAGGAACAAACCGGAGCTTCAATTATCAAGTAATTTTCCAGCGCTTAAGCAGCTTGAGGAGCGGCTTGAAAAGATCGAAACGAAACTGGCTTATCTGGAAGATTTTTTAACAAGGCTTCAGGGTACCGTGTTAGAAGGGAACGCGGTGGTTAATCGGATCCAGGGAGAACACCGGGACATGAAGGGCAGGTTATTGCAGATTTCCCAGGAATTGGAAACCCTGCCCCATCAGAAACCGCCTCACTATTAAGCTGATCCTCATGAAACACCTTCATGGGATGTCTTTCCCAAAAAGGCGTTTCATGGAGCGATGCGTCGTGAGGGGGCATGAGAAAAAGGTCCTCCCAGGGGACCACAAAGAAATTATATTACAAGGAGTTAGGTATGTCGAAAAAGGTACTTGTTCTCTTGGCTGAAGGCTTTGAGGAGGTAGAGGCCATCACCCCCATAGATTACCTTCGCCGGGCCGGGATTGAGGTAAGAGCGGTCTCCATCGCTTCCGGGGACCCGGGTTTGCAGGTGCAGGGCTCCCACGGCCTCGTGGTGCAGGGAGATTCCAGCCTTCAGGAATTGGCGAAAGGAGGGCGGGTATCCGCTGCTTCCTGGGACGGGGTCCTGCTTCCCGGAGGTATGCCCGGAGCATCCCATCTTGCCGCATCTGAAACCGTAAGCACCCTGATAAAGGACATGGCTGCTGCGGAAAAATTAGTGGCTGCCATCTGTGCCTCCCCTGCGGTGGTGCTCTTTCCCTTGGGTCTGTTACAAGGCCGCCGTTTTACCTGTTTTCCTGGTATGGAAACCAAGGTTTCCGGGGCTCAGTGGGTGGAAGATAAAGTGGTCCGGGATGGAAACATCATCACCAGCCGCGGGGCAGGAACTGCGGGAGTCTGGGCAAGGGAGATTATTGC
>JAITAI010000253.1 GCA_031284195.1 Treponema sp. | reverse complement strand
CGGTTCAACAGGTTCTCCGCCGCGGGCGGTGAATGTCTTGAGTCCGTCGTGTTCATCCTGCTCTTCTTCCTTCGAGCCTTCAATATCGTCTTCGATGTGCTTCACGTATCCGGCCGATGAGCCTCACGAGCACCGTGTCCGTCCGCTCGTGTCCGCCGGTCGGACGGAGTATGAGCCGGAATGGGAACCGTCGGGACAATGCCTGTGCGGAGCGTTTTTTCAAGACGTTAAAAGAGGAAGCGGATAAGGCGGAAGGGAGACACTCAAAAGAGGAGGTGAGGGTAGAGGTATGTGAGTATATGGAACTCTATTATACTAAGCGCCGTAGACATTCGGCTATGCTATACCGATAGCATTAACACATTGTAACACTGCTTAACTTACTGTCCGTCACATCGGGGGAATTCCAATTCCAGTAAGGATTGAAGGTATACTTAGGGTGAAATTATCACCGGTACATACCTATGAGGCAATGGGTCGCATTTACAAGTCTTTTCAATTAGTGGTACTATCTTGAAATGGATCCTACTCCTCGTTCCCGGCAAGCCGCCCTCCTGCTCCGTTCCCTAGCCTTAGCCCTGATCCTGGGTCAGTTCAGACTTCTCGCTAAAGACCTAGCAGATACACCGGTTTTTATCACCACCCTAGGCATCGCCTTTATCGCCGCTTGGATACTGGCCCGGAAAAATCTCTACCCCTGGCAAGGGGTGCTTATCATAGCCCTCATCCCCTGGACCACCCGGTGCATCATCGCCTTACCGAGGCTCCTTTTCTCTGATACTGCAGTAACCTTGGATTCTCTGCTCCTCAACCTGGCCCGGAATAATTTTGTCTCCCTGATTCCCTTCTACTGGGCTGGGGTTTCCACGTATTTTTCAACCCGTTCCCGGTCGTTTCTGCGGGCAGATATTATTCTTTCAGATACCCTCCTTCTGGTCATCTTTAGTATTGCCCATACCGCAGACATTGGGCTTTACCGTTGGCCTATCTTCATGATCGCCCTCTTTACCTGCATCCTTTTGCTCCAGATCCTTGCGCTGATCCTCTCCATACCCCCGGAATTCAAGGTGCGAAAACGAGAATCTGTCGAAGCGGGCCTTGCCTTCTGTATGGTGGTACTCATCAGTGGGATCCTGTTTCTTCGGCCTTCCCAGGAACAGGCGGTTGATCGGGGAGGAGGACTCCTGGAACCCAACCTATTCAGTTTTGACTTTTCTCAGTTCCTGCACTTGGAAAGCGAAATCACCATGAACGACGACCTGGTATTTATCGTCAAGAAAGATCCTGAAGATACCCATATCCTGCTCCGCCGGTATGTACTCTCTGGATACACCAGTAAACAGGGGTTCTTCCGGTATGAAACGGTGGATGAAAAGGCGCATCCCCAAAAACTTCCTGAAGGAACGACCCCTCTGTCCAACCAGGGACCCAACAAAGCATACCGGCTTACGAATCAAGAATATTACCTGGTTAATTTTGATGCTTCCGCTTTCATCGGTATGAACGATCCGGTCCTGATTACCCCCTTTGAAAGTTGGGATGCCTCTTCTTTCAGCGCTGCCTATGGGGTTCAGAGCCATACCAGCGAAGCCCTGCCCTTTGAACTGGTTGATTCGGTCCAAGAGGCCCTCAGCCCCGAGGCTTTGGGACTGAGTCCTGAAGCCTATGCCTTGTATACTGAATACGGGAAGGATGAACGGATCCGGGCTTTGGCCCAGGAAATATGCCTGGGACTCGAAAATTACTGGGACCAGGTGCAGGCGATTTATGAGTATTTGAAATACGGGGAATACCGGTATAGCCTCAAACCAGGGATCGCCCCGGATGGGGACCAGCTTGGCTTTTTCCTGTTTCAATCAAAGAAGGGCTACTGTTCCTATTACGCTTTTTCCATGGCCCTGCTCCTCCGTTCTCTGGGGATCCCTACCAGGGTTGCAGCGGGTTTCTTCATTCAACCGGAAACCAATACCTTTGATTACTACCCTGTCCGTTCTGACATGGCCCATGCCTGGATAGAGGTCTTTTTCCCAGACTACGGGTGGATTGAATACGATCCCACCACAGACCTGCTCGCCGAAGGGGAGGAATTCCGCTTTTCTTCCGGGGTCCCTCCTGAGCTTTTTGAACGGCTCATGAAGGAAATCCTGGATAACCATTCCCAGTTACGTCCCAAGCAGGGTTCTTCTGCTGAAGAAACCCAGGGACCAGATTTCACCACCCTTGGAGTACATACCCTTCGTTTCATCAGAACCTACTGGGTCCTGATACTCAGTGTCTTTCTGGGCATCAGTTTTATCAGGATACGTACCCAGCACCTGGTGGCGTCTAAACTAAACCGGGATCCCCGGAAAAAAGCGAATCAGCTTTGGTTCCATGTACGGCAACGACTCAACCTGGGAGGATACCGAACAAGCATTGATGAGGCTGAGGCTGAATGGGCTGGTACCCTGGACTGCCGTATCCAGGGGGTGTACGCCTTGTATCAGCAGACTGCTGCGGCCCGGTATGCGCCGCTATATACCCAGGAACATTTTGCTGCTATGGCCAGGGCTTATACCCAGTTTTCCCTCGCTTATGCACAAGTCCTACCCTGTTGGAGACGTATTCTCGCCTGGTTTCTGCCACCTCTGGCCCTGATTCTTAAGCCGGTACAGACCGCCAAGAACCGTAAGTCCCGTGCAGGGGGGCCTTTGGGACTGTTCATCCTGCTCTTGGTTCTGAGTGGAGACCAGGGGGAAGCTCAAGACGCAGTCTCAGACGAGGTGTCTCCTGCTACCCTGTATTCCCAGGCCATGGAAGCCCAGCGATCGGAAAACTGGGAACGGGCCATTGAGTTGTACACCAGAGGCTCGGAACTGTACCCTCAGGAATCAAGCTTCTCCTGGTCTTTGGGGAACCTGTACTATAAACGCCGGCTTTATGGGCTTGCCTGGGAGCAGTACCGGAAGGTAGAACAGATCTTCCCGGAAGATACAGAGGTCCTGTATCAGCTTTCCCGGACCGCGGGGTATCTTAATAATGACCGGGTATCCGTGGTCTATTTGGAACGGATCCTAGAGCTGGATCCGGATAATAAGGAAGCCATCGGTAACCTGGGCTGGATGTATTATAAGCTGCACCGCTTGGAAGAAGGGAGGCTGCTCCTGCTCTCTGCCTTGGACCGTTTCGGCCCTAACCCGGATTTTTCCATGACCCTGGGAACCATCTATTCTGATATGTTCCGCTATGAGGATGCTAAGTATTGGTATCTTGAGGCCATTGCCGGTTCTGAGGCCCTTGGGGCAGATCTCTTTACCGCAGTGGCCAACTATAACTTATCGATTCTTGAAACCCGGTTCTATCATTTTGACCGTGCCTTGGAACGGACCAATGCTTCCCTCATCGCTCAAAACCGTGCTTCTGGCCGGCTTGCCCGGGGGGAACTATTTCTCCGGCGGATGGAATTCAAACAGGCTTTTTCCGATTATCAGGGAGCCTATGAGATGGATACCTCTCCACTTTCCAAGGTCAATCTTGCCCAATCCTATCAGATTGCCGGACGCCTGGAAGAGGCCCGGCTGTATGCAGAGGACTGTCTCAAGGAAGGGGATCTTTCTTGGATGCTCAATTATGGTATTGATCCGATCCGGTACAAACGGGATCTGCACGAAATTCTCTCGAATGTGTATGGGGGTCTTGAAAAAACCGAATATCTGGTACCCTCCGGGACCTGGCGGGAATGGATCCAGCGTATTTTCCGGGGGATTTCCTACCGGTCCAAAGCATCAATTCACCGGCGGCTCTTCTGGAAATACAGTTTCCTTACTGCCAAGGCCTATGAAACCGCAGGCCAAGGGGCTACCCAGTCTGAAATCAAAGAACCCCGTTTAGATGCCCTCATCCAGTATTATAACGCCTTTGAAACATACCCCCGCCGGGCTCTCACCTACCTTCGTAAGTCCCGGGACTTTGAAGTGTCCCTTATACCCGAAGCCGCAGCGTCCTACTATTTTGAGGAAGGCCGCCTACTCAAGAATGGGGAACTGCTTTGGGAAACCGTGGCCCGTTTTGATCCAGTCTGGGAGCGGGACAGGATCGCTAAAACCTATACTGAACTCGCTCAGATGAAAGGGAGGAAGGGCAGAAAATTCCTCGCCCAAGATGCAGCGGAGCGGCTTTACCGCCTTAACCAGGGAGGCTTACGGCAATATGGAATCCGCTTGCCCGTGGAACTCAGCATCGACTTTTCCACCAACCCTTCCCTGGGGGAGGGAGGGATTTCGAACATCGAAAAATCCCTCCGCCGTGCTATTCATGCCGTGGGATTTGACGTGGATAAAAGGACCGGTAAGATCCGGCAAGACCATGCCTCTCGCCGTTTCCGCCTCAAGATAAGCATAAGCGGCTCTAAGGCCGCCTGCGAACTCTACGACAGCACTTGGGGTACGCCGGTGTTCCGCCATACCCTGTCCTTACCGTCCTTTTCCACTATGGACATCAATACTTTTGCCCGGGCTTTGGGGGATATGGCTTTTACCGAACTCTAAGGCTCAAACCTTACATTGGTCCACGATTTTTTTGATAATTCGGTCCGCATCCTCATAGGAGACTTGGCAGGTTCCCACTTTACGATGTCCGCCACCGCCGTACGCCAAAAGCATATTCCCCACATCCACTGTAGCGTCTTTCTTGATGATGCTGTACCCCACGGTAATCACGCAATTGACTTTGTTTTTACCGTTTATGATCCACAGGGAGATGTTCTGGTTCGGGAACAGGGTGTACAGTATGAACCGGTTCCCTGCATAGATGGGATCCGTGGTCCGCAAATCCACCACCACCACATTATCTTCTATCCTAGCCTGTTTCTGAACCATCTCCCGGAACAGTTTGTCCTGTTCAAAGTACCTATCAATCCGCTCTTTAACATCCGGTAGGGCAAGGATTTCATCAATGCCCTTATCCACACAGGCGTGGGCCAGCATTTTCATAAGCTCATAATTACTGATGGTAAAATTCTTGAACCGCCCTAAACCGGTCCGGGGATCCATAATGAATCCGAGTAAAATCCAGCCTTTGGGGTCTAGTATTTCATCCACCGTGAGATTACCCGAGTCCACCTTATCCACATAGTAGAGCATCTGCTCAAAGCGGCCCAGTTTTTTATAACCCCCGTAGTAGTCATACACAACCCTAGCGCAACTAGGGGCACTCCGGGCTACTCCTTCAAAATAGACCCCTTTCAAGCGCTCAGATTCACTGGAATGATGGTCAAACCAGAGTTTGCATCCCTTGATATAGGGCACATTAACCAGAATATCCTGGTCGTTTACTTCCACTAAGCCATCCTGTATATCCTTGGGGTGTACAAATTTCCATTCATCCACTAATCCCAAGTAGGTCAGCAGCGCACTACAGGCCAATCCATCAAAATCAGATCGAGTTACTAGTCTCATGTGATACCATCCATTTATGTATTATATAGTTTGATTTAAGCAATTGTTCCTAAAAAATGCAAGAGGGCCTAGTTTTTTCAGGATAAACCCATAGCAAGTCCCCTGCTCTCCGCAAAGGCGATATACCTGGAACCCCAACGGGGATTCTTATTCAGATTATTCAAAACCTCCTGCTCCCCAGATCAGGGTGATTTTCTATGAGCTTATCCTGATGAGGTAACGTCGCCTTGACAAAACTATCTCACCATATCTATGGTTATACTAAGATGGTCAGTCCCTAGCAGGATTTCATCCATCCCCTATCCCCCTTTAATCCCAGAGGAGACCGCTCATGCACCACCACCGGGAAACCCTCCACCTGTTTGACCTCATGTTTAAGTACATCCTCAAAGAGGTAAGCCCTCAAGCTGTGGTTCATTTCATCAACGGCTTGTTTAATACCCAGTATTCGGTGGAAAGTCCGGTACGGTTTGCCGCGACGGAAAGCGTCCAACAGGAAGCGGAACACCTTGAAACCATAAGCTCCGATATGATTTTACGGGTGGGAGCGG
>JAITAI010000181.1 GCA_031284195.1 Treponema sp. | reverse complement strand
GATTTCGTAAAAATGCTTTTCCTGATACCCTGAATACCGCTGCCCAAAGATATTTCCCAGATAGTGATAATCATGGTTTCCCAAGCATAGTTTTATTCGCTTGTCCTCTCTGGCCCTTTTGCAGATTTCCTTGAAGTTTCGGTACTGCTTGAAGAAAGGTAGATCAAAACTGTCAAAATAGTCCCCTACAAAATAGCATTCTGTAAAATCTTCTTCGATGCAGGGTTTCCAGAAATCCCGGCCGTGGATATCGCCTATGGCTAACCTCATAATCCTCCCTAAACTGCGAAATATCCTATGACATCATAGTGGAAACCTGTGGGATGAGCAATACAGAGGGTAAAACGGCCCAAGACCAGTGAAGGGAGTTTATGTTACAATAAATGAGATCCCTTTGGCTTAATACCCGGATACTTCCATCCTATTTTGTGGATCCCCTTCTATAGCTGTTTTGCGAATGAAGCAAACCCTATGCGTGGAAGATATCATTTTCAGCTTGCAGGAGTTGTTCTACGTTGTTTGATAGCGTAGTGCTGCGTCTTGTTAAGTTCTGCCGTTCTGCGACGGAAGTATTTGAGGTAGTTATCCGTTGAGGGCCTTGGCGATTTTTTCGACCATCTCCATAGACGGAACCTTGCGGTTTATTTCAAGTTCCCTAATAAACTGGTCCAGGTGTTGAGTATTTCCGCGAGTTTTATCTGGGAAAGCCCTTTTTTTCGGTATTTTTTCATGTTGAAGACAAATATCTTCATCATTTCCATATCTTATAAACTAATAACCGATAATCCAGTCTAACCATTTGTTCTTGACAGATACTCCGTTCTTATAAGCGGAAATTGCAGCGGTAAAACGCAAAAATGTATGAAAAATCATATAGGAGGTCAAAATAGCAAGGAAAAAGCGTTTTAGGGGGCAACGCTCAGCCTGATGCTGGCTGGACTGGCCTTTACCACGAAGACGAACAGGGTGTGATTTGTGGCGGTTGTCCTGACGGTATATCTTGCAGGATTATAACAAACGTCAATGCTGATGGAGCATACGAAGTTTGTAGCAACGCTAGATGTACAGCATACCAAGTCCCTTATCATGTACCGCCGAATACAAACGTAAAATGCAGTTGTACATGACAACACAACGAGGCGGTTATTAAACCGCGTTCTGTAAAGGAAAGCTATAAGAAAGAAACGTTTTTTGATGGGAACGCCAGTTTTGGTTCTTGCGGACGGTATTGCTTGCGCTGTGGTCTTTTGGTTTGACAGGAGGCAAACAGAAGGCTGCTGTTCTGCGGTGCGGGGCACTGCAGCTTCAGGAGTTGCTTGTTACAGGGGTTTGCCGGAAGCGAATACCTGTGGTTCATCAGCGTATCAACGCCCCGTGGCGGCAAATAGGGCAGAAGCTGTTTATAAACCGCTTCTGTCAGTGTATACGCTGATATACTATTGCGTCAAAACCAGACCTTGAAGGCTGAAGGGGTTTCATAAAGCCTGTATAGCTCTGGCCGGATGGTGTTCTATTATGACTATCAGACCTATGGGGTCGATACGGTATCGCGGATGGATACTGCTCTACGAGAACGATGGCACAAAAATAGGTTCATTTCCCTTTCAAGGGTTTGAGAGGAATAAAACATAAAACTATTCTCTGGATTGATGTACGGGAACTAAATGGTACCGGTGATTAACATGCCTTCAAAATGTTCCAGTCGCAAAACGCGGAACCCAGGGATTTCAGGTACTGTTTAAAAATAACACCGGGGGCTGGGGTATCTCCGCCCTTTCGTTTTTTAATATTTCCCCCCGCAGGCGAGGCGGGAGTTTGAAGACAAGGCCCCTGCATTTGTGGACTTTAAGCATTACGGGTAACCTTCCGGGCTGTAAACTACGGTTCAATGACGTTTTGCCTCGTCGAATAAGAACTGGTTACGGGTAAGCCCCGCCAGGGGCTTACCCGGACGAAACCGCTATCCCATCGAGATATGCCGCAACCAGGGCAGGCTACTTAATCAAGATAAACTCCACCCGCCGGTTTTTCCACCAATTATCCCGGTCTTCAAACTGAACAACCGGCTTGGTACTGCCCATACCTATGGCGGTTAAGCGGTTGCGGCTAACCCCGAATTCAACCAACTGGTTCACCACTGCCCGGGCCCGGGATTCGCTCAAGGGTTGGAGTTCTTGCCGTTCTTCATCGGTGGCATCCACCTGGGTACGATTAGCGTGGCCTTCTACCCGGACCTTGTAATCCCGGAATTTATTGAGGATCTCCGCGATACGCCGTAAAACCCGGACGTTATTGGCCATAATATCCGGGGAAAGTTCCAGAAAGTCCGCATAACCTGCCCGGAATATAATCGAGGGTACCTGTATGCGCAGTTCATCATCTTCCCGGATGATCAGCACATCAACGCCGATGTTACCGTTCATGGAACCCTCCTTACCTCGGCTATCTTCTGCCTTAAAGGTAAAGGGATAATCCGTAGCTGCCTGGACCAATTCACCTTTGCTGCTTTTACCATCCCAGGTAATACGCTCAGGGGGACTGCCTTTCCCTTCGATCTGGTAAAATACCTGATAGGGGGGTTGAGGTTCCCGGATTTGAAAACTCCAGGATACGATGGGTACTGCCGCGGTTGCGGTAAGGGATATGAAAAGCTCATCATCAACCCCGTCGTTGTCTGGGCTGAAATACTGGGGTTTGGAACTAAAGCTCAGCACCGGCACCGGGTCATCTTCGGTAATGGGCGCTTCTTGCACAATCGCCGGAGGATTTTCCTCCACTGGGTTGTACTCTACGAGAAAAAGCGCAGCCTCATGGAGTTTCTGTATACCCTTAGTGCCAAGCCGAACCGGAAAAAGGGTAAGGTTTCCCTGGGCGTTCCCTGTTTCCGGGTTTGGGGCATATTCTACCACGTAGGTCTCCCGGGAAGGCTGTCCCGAAGCCACAGTATGGGCGCCCTTGAGGGTATATTCAGGCCGCAGTTCCAGCAATTTCTGATCCCCTATGAGAAAGAACGCATAGAGACCCCTGCGGATGCTTCCCCTGGCGCTTAGTTCATAGACCCCATTGGGAAAAAATTGGAGCTTCCCCAGGGAACCGGTATACACCGCATCAATGGTGGAGGGTATGGAGAGGAGGGCTTCTGGATCGGAATTTTCTAACATACCGGCTTTCCGGTAAGAACCATCCCAGGAAGTATTGACCCCAATCTTGAGACGGACATCTTCAGAAACTCTAACCCGTATGCTGTCCAAGGATTCCAGTTCTATATCTAGGAAACGCCGGAGGGTAGTAACCGATATATTCTGGCTTGCGATATACAGCCCATACCGGGTTGCGCTGGAATTTTGCCAGGTAAACACTTGCTGGGCTTCTTCGCCAAAGAAAATAAGTTCCCGCTTCTGGGGATCAAAATAAATATACTGACGGCTATCCAAGGTTCCTTGAGGACTCACATAGTACCACAGGCCATCGATAAAGGCTTCAAAGGACTTGGATCCGCCGCTTACCACTTCCTGGAGGCGGCGCTGTTCTATCTGGCTTCCTGGGATGATGACCACGGTACTTTGTTCATAGCGCCCGGTTCCCGAATTATAGGTATAGGTAATTTCCGTCTGATCCAACACATTGAAAGATGCGCTGTCATGGCCGTAAGCCACAATGGAAAAACTCTGCCCTCGGGCAATACCGTTCTGGTATGCCTGACTGCGAAAGACTTCCCGAATGGAAATGGTTCCACTGATCCGCAGTTCCGCTATCTTATCAAAAGGCACTACTGCCTGGGGGTTCTTCCTAAAGACCGTGAGGGTTTGTTCTCCCAAGCCGTTCATACCCGCCAGGATCACACAGACGCTACGGTCTCCGATTAGATCCTTGGTATACAGGGAGAGGGTCCCCGGTTGAGTTATAGCAGTTGGGGCGCTCCAGATCCGTTTATACTCCTGGGTATCCTCATCAAAATCCACATAGGTGATATAAATAGAACTTTCCCCTTCGGTTTTTTCTTTTTTTTCTCTAAAATTCCGGTAGGCGATGATTTGTTCTTCTCCGAGCACTCCGTCAAAATCATCGGTCAGGAGGCTTACCAGCAGTTCTCCCTCATCCAAAGCCACCTTGGTCTGAATATAGGCTTCATAGGGGAGGCGTTCTTCTACAATGCCTGAACCGGACGAACGGAGGTTTACTTCTTGGGGGATGATGACTTGAGTTTGCCGCTGCTCTTTACGCTTGTTCGGCCTTGAAAAATTGTGAGGAAACATAAGCAATGCACCTATACCCAGGCTCATGGTAATGAAAATGATACCGGTCAATACCCTAAAAAATTGTCTGTTCATGATATACCTTCATTGCCTTTAATTTCATGGAAAATTCCGTAAAACCCTGTCTCTCCCCCAGGGGATACCGAACCTTGTGAAACCCTGCACATAGCCTCGGTGAAACCCCGCACTCAGGTTCGGTGGAGCCCTGCACATAGCCTTAGTGAAACCCCGTACCCAGGCTCGGTGAAGACTCACACCCAGCCTCGGTGAAGACCCGCACTCAGGTTCGGTGGAACCCTGCACATAGCCTCGGTGAAAACTCACACCCAGCCTTAGTGAAGACCCACACCTAGGCTCAGTGAAACCCCGTACTCAGGTTCGGTAAAACCCTGCACATAGCCTCGATGAAGACCCGCACATAGGCTGGATGAAACTCTGCACATAGTCTTGGTGAAGACCCACACCTAGGCTCGGTGAAACCCCGCACATAGCCTCGGTGAAGACCTGCACCAAGACTCGATGAAACCCTGCACCCAGCCTTGCTGAAGACCCACACCTAGTCTTGGTGAAACCCCGTACTCAGTCTTGGTGAAACCCCGTACCCAGGCTCGGTGAAGGCCCGCACATAGGCTTAGTGAAAACCCGCACATAGGCTCGGTTCAGCGATCTCCCTGCATATACGCTGCTGCAGCCTGCTGTACCCGGGCAGTCAGTCCCAAGCCTATGACCATGGCCCGCCAACCGGAAAATTCTTCCACTCTGGTGAAACGCAGGAGCCCCACCGCATCCCCTCCCAAGGAAGGGGAACGCCCCGTGGTGGAACCGCTTATCAAGAGGGTATAGACCATGGAACGGGACTGCTGGACCCGCGCAGTAGCATCCCGGATGGCTCCTGCAAAATTCGCGGTTCCCCCCTGAAATGGCAGGGATTGGAGTACCCGTTTAATTCGTGCTTTATCCCCAGTTCCCTTGAGGGTCTCTGAAAAGATCACTTCCCCTGTTTCCGCTGCAAGCCAGATGGTGAGCCGATCCCCTTCCTGCAGTATTCTATCCACCACCTGCTCGTTTAACCACCGCACTATTGCAGGTTGTACGTTTTTAAGGGTGGAAGAACCATCAATAATCAAAAACAGCTCCATAGGGATGTTCCGTTTATCCCCGGCCCCAAGAACAGCGGGGAATAAAAGGCCTATCAAGAGTATAAACCGGTGTTTTTTTTTCATACCCATCACGCTTCTCTAAATATACCCGTACCTTTGGCATAAAAACAAGATGGAACGCCACCATAGGCGGCAGCATAAACCCCCTGGAAAAGGTTTTTCTTAGGCAGGCCCTGGGCTTCTTTAATATGGAAACCTAGGCCGCCTGCGGACCTTTGCAGTCTGTGGCCAATGTTATACTTATACGGGGGCCGAGAGGTTCCCCGGAATTTTCTATACGCTTATCCGGTCCGCCCATATACCTGACTTGTTATGCCCTCCCATAAGCAGTACACTCCTCGGATGCAAGAAGTAACCCAGTCCTACCGGATTAAAAGTTATGTGCGTCGATCCGCTCGTATGAGCGAGGCCCAGCGCCGGGCTTATGAAACCCTCCTTCCCCGTTATGGTATTCCCTATAACCCAGTCCCTTTAGACTACGAAGCCCTCTTTGGTACGGATCAGCCGCTGATCATCGAGATAGGTTTTGGTATGGGTATGGCCACTGCCCAGATTGCTCAGGATAATCCCCGCGTCAATTACCTGGGAATTGAAGTCCACCGTCCGGGTATTGGACGGCTTCTTTGGGAGATTGAGCAGCGGCATTTAGGGAATCTCCGGATCATCGAAGCGGATGCAGTGGAAGTACTTGAAACCATGATCCCCGGCCGTTCAGTCCAGGGTTTTCATGTGTTTTTCCCGGATCCTTGGCCCAAAAAGCGGCATCATAAGCGGCGGCTTATGACCCGGCCTTTTACGAACCTGCTGGCCTGTAAGCTCTGTCCCGGCGGGTATATCTACATGGTTACCGACTGGGCCGGCTATGGGGATTGGGCCTTGGGAGAGCTGGCCGCCACTCCGAGCCTGGTGAATCCTTATAAGGGTTTTGCCCCGCCTCAGCTCTGGCGGCCTGAAACCGCTTTTGAGCGAAAAGGACTTGATAAAGCCCATGAAGTGTATGAGATTATTTTTGAGGTCAAAAAATGAAGCATACCCCAACTCAGGCAAGTTGCCATGAACCAAAGAATTCCCAGACTGCCCTAGAGCAAACCGTGGAAACCTTAGAAGCCCAGATCCGCGCCTACCAAGCGTCTTATTATAATGGTGAGGCGGAGATTTCTGACCAAGAATTTGATCTGCTCTGGGATACCCTCAAGCAGCGTAAACCCGATAGTCCAGTACTTCACCGGATAGGTGCAGATGCAATAGACGGCTTTCCCAAAGCCCGGCACCTCATCCCTATGGGAAGCCAGGACAAAGCGGCGAATCCTGAAGAATTCCGGGATTGGGCAGCGAAAATCGCCCCGGAAACCTTTGTGGTTCAGTACAAACTGGATGGGGCCAGTTTGGAACTGCAATATGAACAGGGAAAACTCGTCCAGGCGATTACCCGGGGAGACGGGTTAGTGGGGGATGAGATCACCCGGAATGCCCGGCGCATGGCTGGGGTGATCCCAGAACTGGATGTTCCCTTTACCGGGGGGGTTCGGGGAGAAGTGGTGATGACCCGGCAGGTTTGGAAGGAACAGTACCGGGAAAAGGCCAACTGCCGAAATGCGGCTAACGGCCTTATGCGGCGCAAAGATGGGGAGGGCTGTGAGGATCTGTCCTTGATCTGCTACGATGCAGCGGCTGTGGGGGATGACGGTTACTTTCAGGATGAGCTCGCAAAGGTGCATTGGCTTAAAGAGCGGGGGTTTAAGGTTACGGAAACCAAGACCTTTACCGATGCGGAAGCGGTCATTGCCTACCGGGAGGAAGTAGCGGAACAGCGAGCTTCCCTACCGGTGGACATTGACGGCCTCGTGGTGAAAGACCAGAAGACCGATATGGCGGATCTCCGCCGGGACCGGCCTGAACGGCAAATCGCCTTTAAATTTGACTTAGAGGTGGCCTACAGCATCCTCCGCGCAGTAGAGTGGAGCGAATCCGGGTCTACCTATACCCCTATCGGGGTGGTGGACCCGGTACGCCTGGCCGGGACAACGGTACAGCGGGCCAATCTTAATAACCCCGACATGATTCGATCCTTGGACCTTAAAATAGGGTCGGCGGTTTCAGTGGTTAAACGAGGGGAAATCATCCCGAAGATCGAAGGACTTGCTCCAGCAGGAGCAGTACCGGGGGAGCGGGAAACCCAGGATATCCCCTTTCCCACTACCTGCGGAACCTGCGGAACCCGCTTGGAAGATGGGGGAAGCCGGCTCTATTGTCCCAATCCAGAGTGTCCCAAACGGATCCTCCACCGGATCCACAAATGGGTTGCGGTTCTAGATATCCGGGAATTGGGGGAGAAGCTGCTCCGTCAGCTCTTTGATACGAAACGGATCCAGGGGATCAGTGATTTGTATACCCTCAACCAGGAAGAGGTAGCGGAATTCGAGCGTATGGGGGACCTTTCCGCGGCTAAGGTGATCCGCCATATTCGGACCCCCCGCGTTGTATCCCTAGCGGCATTGGTGGCGGGCTTTGACTTTGAGGGGGTGGGAGAAACCATTATGGAAAAGGTGGTTGCTGCGGGCTTTAATACCCTGGACAAGCTCCGTGCCGCCTCGGTGGAGGATCTAGCCAAGGTGTACGGTTTGGGGGACATTACCGCTCAAACCATCTGTACGGGTTTAGTAGAAACCGCAGAGGATATGGATAAAGTCTTAGCCACGGGGATCATCTCCCTTGCCCCTCCTCCGCCGGATACTGCCCAGCCCCTGCGGGGTCTTTCCTTCTGCTTCACCGGGGAACTCTCCACCATGAAGCGCAGTGAGGCAAGCCAAAAGGTAAAGACCCTGGGGGGTACGGTGAAATCCGCAGTGGCGAAGGACCTGTCCTTTCTCGAAACCCAGTATCCTGAATCGGGTTCTTCCAAAAACAAGAAGGCCCAGAACTGGGGGATCCCCATGATCAGCGAGGAACAATTTTTGGCTAAGCTCGTCACACCGTGAATTGAGAGACTCCCGTAACCGGTATATCGAGGTTTTTCTTGTGCTCTTGGAAGCCGCGAATATCCGGTTTTCAGCGTCCTTGACCCTATCCCTGTCCTGGCTTTCGTTTATAAGAGGCTCGGCGGCTTTTCTCGGAAGCCGAGCGGTTTTCATACCCTGGGTGGTTTCTGCAGTAGCCTTTTCCCGGTATGGATCCTCCTGGTCAAGGAGGAGGGCGATCTTCTCCGGCTGTTCACGACCCTGAATTAAGCCTGGGGCGTCGGCCTCCCTAAGCCTGTTCATGGTCGTGATCTAACATCATGAGAGAATCAGCTTTGACGGTTCGGGTAATAGCAGCGCTGCCATCCCCGGTATAATCAAGACACGCGTTCTTATAGAGTGAAATCTCAGTGAACTATCCCCGATACAGCGCTACCGGAGATTATTATACCAGGGAACCTGCGAAAGAAGAGGCTACTCTATGCCCCATACAGGGATCTCCCGGTTTCTTAATGCCTGAAACCACGTACATCCCCTCAGTGGATACTATACTATCGACTTCAAAGAACAGTCCAAACAGGGCAGCCAATCCCTCTGCAGGTAACAACAGGGTTGAGACGGTCTGGGCATGATGGATGTGGCGACGGTTGATCTGCTCCAGGCTTTCGCAGTGGGCCACGGTGAGCCTGCCTCCGGGCGCCACGGTTTGAGCCAAGACCGTAATCAAACGAGCGGGATCTTCAAAATGGGGAAAGGCGCTGTAGACCATACAGCAGTCAAATTGCTCAGACCAGGAGAGGGTTTCTATGTCCCCGCAGATCAGGGTAATACGGGGGTCCTGGTGTTTCAGCCGGGCCTGCTGGATCATACCAGGGGCAATATCCACTCCGATGATACGGCGCACCCCCCGTTCTAGATAATAAGGAAACAAGATTCCCGTACCGCAGGCCACATCCAGCACGGAAAGACCCGCTTGTATCCCGGCATGATCCAGAATAACCGCAAGCTTTGCCTCATCAGGGGTAGATCCTGCATCCCAGGACGGGGCAAGGCAGTCGAAAAACCGTATCACCTCTTGTTTATCCATCTGTTCCTCCATACCTCAAGACTCAAATAAAAAGCCTGAATCTTCTCACC
>JAITAI010000104.1 GCA_031284195.1 Treponema sp. | reverse complement strand
GAAAACAGGGGTAACGATATCACGTAAGCCAGGGGGAGCGAATTGCTCTGGTGAGGGCTTGTTTTTCCCGCCTAGGTAAACCCGTGGGGATCTCGGTACATAGCTACCGGTGGTAAGGTGCGCTTGATTGGGTTGCCTTTTCCATGAGGCAAGGGAGGCTGCTTTTCGTGAATCCTGAAATATACTATACTCAAAACGGAGGGATGTAATGGCTCATTGTGTTGTGCCGGAAGCCGACGCCATCCTGGATCAGGAATTTCCGGTCTTGGATAAAGGCTTCATTAGGCTTGTGGATTATTTAGGAGGAGATGAACGGGTGGTACAATCCGCCCGGGTATCCTACGGAGCGGGAACCAAGGGGTACCGGGAAGACAGAGGACTCATTGATTATCTCCTACGGAACCAGCATACATCGCCTTTTGAACAGGTAGTGTTAACTTTTCATGTAAAACTCCCGATCTTTGTGGCTCGCCAGTGGATACGGCACCGCACTGCCCGGCTCAATGAAATCTCAGGCCGGTATTCGGTGATGCAAGAGGAGTTTTACGTGCCGATTCCTGAGGATGTGGCTCTCCAAAGTACTGACCATAAGCAAGGCCGTGCTGCCGAAGCCCTGGATAGAGAGATTGCCCAGGAGATCCGTACTGGTATGGCAGCAGCCCAAAAACGAACCTATACCGATTACACCAGGCTTATTGAGCAGGGGGTTGCCCGGGAACTAGCCCGGATAAACCTGCCCCTTTCCTTGTATACCGAGCTTTACTGGCAGATTGATCTGCATAACCTGTTTCATTTTTTGGAACTCCGCCTGAGCGCTCATGCCCAAAAAGAAATCCGCTGCTATGCTGCGGTTCTACTGGAGATAACGAAGAAAGTGGCTCCCCAATCGTGTATGTCCTTTGAGCGGTATGTGCTGGATGGAGTCTCTTTTTCCCGGGAAGAGTTCGCTGAAATCCGGCGGCGCTTAGGGGTCGCCCAAGGAACCGCTGTAGGTGCAAGCCTGCAGGGGAAAGACGTAGAGCGCTTCGAGGCAAAACTCAAAGGCTAGGGATAAGGGGCCGCGCTTTTATCGGCCTATGAATAAGCACGCAAAAAAAGTATGATGAGGCTATTTATAATCGAGAGGCTTTCCCAAAGCTGAAGTTTTAGAAAAGCCTCCTTAATTATCCTAGGTAACTATAAAGTAAGAGGAGATAAGCCTATATGAAATTCACTTGTGAACGGAGCGTTCTGCTCAAAGAAATCGCCATAGCTCAGGAAATCATTTCTTCCAAGAATGCCATTTCCATACTGTCTAATATCTATCTTGAAGCTGAACAGGACACCCTTTCTATCAAAGCAACGGATATCAAGGTCAACTTCGAGACCAAAGTTCCGGTAATCGTGATAGAACCGGGATCGACCACGGTGTTTGGGGATAAATTCTTAGGAATCCTCAATGCCATTCCTGATGGCGAGCTTGAGTTTGAGCAAATCGACATGAAAATAACGATCAAACCTACCCTCAAGAAGATTAGGTTTCAACTGAAGAGCATTGCCTCTGAGAAATTTCCCGAATTTCCTGTCCCTTCTACGGAGCAGGCCTTTGAAATGCCGGTTAAGGACTTCAAAGAGATGATCCTCCAGACCATTTTTGCGGTTTCCGATGATGAAACCCGGTACTTCATGAACGGGGTATTCTTTGAAAAGACCGAAGACAAGATCGTCATGGTTGCCACTGACGGCAGACGCCTGGCCTATATCAGTAAAGTCCTTGATAAGGAGATAAAGGAGTTTTCCGGTATCATCATCCCTCCCAAAATCCTGTACATCATCATGAAACGGGCAGGGGATGAAGGGCTGGTATCGATTTCCGTAACCGATAAGATCATCTTTATCCAATTCGGTTCTTATAATTTATCCTCTGTGTTAATTGAAGGACAATTCCCCAATTACCATCGGGTTATTCCTGAAAGTCAAAGTTATTCGTTTATCGTGAATCGCCTGGAAATGCTGGATGCCCTCAAACGGGTCTCCCTCTTGGTCGAGCAAAAGTCCCATAGGGTGTACCTGGGGCTCAGTTCCGAAACCATCGCAGTGTATTCTGAAGAAAGCGATATAGGAACGGCAAAAGAGGAGATTCCTTGTAAATACCAAGGGGAAGATTTGTCCATTGCCTTGAATTACCGGTACTTGGAAGAACCTTTTAAGGTGATGGATGCTAAGGATATCTGTATTCAGTTTACTGAGGCGACCCGGGCCATAACCATCATGCCAGAGCCTGCCAAAGACTTTTTCCACATTGTCATGCCTATGCAACTGTGATCTTTAGAACCCTGCGGACCCTAGGTTTTCGGAATCTTGCAGATGCAGAGACTAACATCCAAGGAAAAGATGTTTTTCTGGTGGGTGAAAACGGACAGGGCAAGACCAATTTCCTTGAAGCGATCTATTTTTGTTCCTATGCTTCGTCTTTCAGGGGCGTATCGGATCGGGAGGTGGTGCGTGAGGGAGAGCAACAAAGTGCGGTGGCTGCCCATTTTGCTGGCTCTGGTGCTAGGGATGGGTCCCCGGACAAGGGGGTCATGCTCTATGATCAGGTCCTCATCACCTATGAACACCGCCAAAAAAACGTATACCTGGACGGAAAACGTATTGAAGACCGGCGGGACCTGCTTGGGGTGGCTCCCAGTATCGTATTCTGCCATGAAGATATGGAATTCGTTACCGGAAGCCCGGAACGGCGGCGCTGGTTCTTTGATCAGACCTTAGGGCTTGCGGATCCGGGCTATCTGGAAGACCTCCGAAAATACCGCCGGGTCCTTAAAACGAGAAATACCCTGCTCAAAACAGCAGCAGAACACCCGGCGGGGACTTCCCTAGGGCCCATGCTGGATGCCCTGGATCCTCAGCTTGCTTTCTATGGCCTCAAGCTCATGGAAAAGCGGGAGACAGCAGCAGCAGGTTTTTCCGAAACCTTTGGCGCCCTCTATGAGCAGGTTACGGGTCTGGATCAACTGGGGCTTCGATATGCCCCGTCCTGGAAAGCCCTGACCCTGGAGGATATCCAGGGTTTCTTGGCAGAACACCGGGAACAGGATAGGGCTTCAGGTCTTACCCTTTCAGGACCCCATCGGGACCGGTACCTTTTTATCCGGGGACAAAGGGAATTTGCCGGGCAAGCCTCCACCGGCCAGCGCCGGCTGCTTGCCCTGCTCCTGCGGGTTGCCCAGGCCCGGCGTTTTTCCGAACTAACGGGAAAGGATCCGGTGCTGCTCCTGGACGATGTACTCCTTGAACTGGACCCGGAAAAGCGATGGAAATTTCTGGGAGCCCTTCCTGAATATGCCCAAGCCTTTTTTACCTTTCTTCCTGATGAACCCTATCACCGGTACCGTACATCCAGGGCCTTAGTGTATCAGGTATCCCAAGGTTCCCTCAGTTCAGCCTAGGAACATCGTCCTTCACCGAGGCGGAAGCGGAAAGAATGGCGGATCCTCTGGATGTAAGCGGCGAGTATCGGTAGGGATTGTTTTGTAGGCTAAGGGGTTTTGGATTTCAGTAACCCTATAGGTCCACGCATTACAGGGTTTTCCGTCTTTTTCTAGCGGCGGGTCGTTCTTGTCCGCTTCAAACCTTGCGGTTAGGCCCCTCTAGAGTTCCCTGACTAGGGCTTAAGCCCTTCGTAAAGGCGCTGCCGGACTTTAATACGTACTCTTGGGGGCCTGTGATTGCAGGATTCTCCTCGTTCTCCATACCATCTTGAAACCTTACCTCATCGGATGCCCAGCGATGAGGTTATATTATCAATATCCTTGGTGGATAAAATCAGTACCGTTCAAGGGACCGTGCGGTTTCCGTTATACGATGTAGATTGATTAGACTCCTGGTCAAATTGATAAACCGGAAGAACCGCCTTTCCATCCACAATGGAGACCACTGCTCCACTCACCTGGCCGTTGCAGAGGCCAAGCCGCTGTTAGGCGGCGAAGCGCATACAGTCCGCAGCAGCAAAGCTGCCGGGTTATGGGAAGTGTTTTTGCCCCCTGCCCGCCCTTTGCCCTCTGCCACAGAGGACAAAGGGCGGGAGGATCAGGGCTTATTTTTATTGAATAATCTCAAATGAAATATCCTCAAGGGTGCGTTTCAGTTCAACCTCCGGCGGAAACGCCAACTTTACCCCTTTAACATGACGG
>JAITAI010000102.1 GCA_031284195.1 Treponema sp. | reverse complement strand
GATTGCCGCCTTGAGCGTTTCCTCGCTGCTCGGGGACAGCGGCCCCAATGGAAGCCGGGTGGGCCCACCGGGCAGCCCCGCCCAGGTCATGGCTGCCTTTATGGGAATGGGATTGGTCTCGATAAAGGCCGCCTTGCTAAAGGGCAGCAATTCGTAATGCAGCCGCCGGGCTTCTTCCCCATGACCGCTAAGACCGGCCCTTACCAGGGCAGCAACCTTGCCGGGAAACAAGTTAGCAATAACCGAAACTACCCCATCTCCCCCCAGAGCAAGCAAGGGCAAGGTCAAAGCGTCGTCCCCGGATAAAACCGTAAAGGGCTTTTTTCCAGTCTGCCCTTTGCACCCGCAGATGATGTCCCCCATCTGGTTAATATCCCCGGAAGATTCCTTAACCCCGATGATCTCAGGAATCTGGGCAAGCCGTTCCATGAGTTCTGCAGAGATATTCCTCCCGGTTCGGGAGGCGATGTTGTAGACAATGAGGGGAAGTCCCTCTCCTGCTTTGGCCACTGCCTCAAAGTGCTGAATAAGCCCTTGGTCGTTAGGTTTGTTGTAATAGGGAGTTACCACCAGAGCCGCGTCTACCCCCAAGGCTTTGGCCCGTTTGGTGTAATGTACTGCCGCAGCAGTGGCATTAGAACCGGTCCCTATGATGAGCGGTACTCGTCCTTTGACTTCCGCTACCGCAATCCGAATCAGCTTTTCCTCTTCATCCTCTTCTAAGGTCGGGCTTTCCCCGGTGGTTCCCAAAGGTACAAGGCCGTTAATACCCCCTTCAATCTGAAAATTGATGAGCCGCCGGAATCCATCGTAGTCCACTGCGCCATCTTCTTTCAAGGGGGTGATAAGGGCTGTGAAGGCCCCTTGTAATCGGTTCATAAAAACTTCCTTACACACCTAAAAGGTCTTTCAATACATAATCCAAGGTGAAAACTCCCGGCTGTGGGGTTCCCGCAGGTTTACCGGGACCAGGACAAGCCACCAGCCACTCGGCAGCTACCAAAGCGCCGGAAGCAAAACTCTCCCGGCTTCGGGCAGTATGGGTAATCTCAATAGTATCCGCAGGGCTATCAAAAATCACGGTATGGATCCCCGGCATAGAACCCACCCGGAGACTCGGATAGTGGATCTCCTCAGGAGCCGGGGCTCTATTCAGGGTTTCCCAGACCGGAGTCTTCTTCCGCTCCATACTCGAAAGGATCCGGTCGATCAAAGTCTTTGCGGTTCCTGAAGGGCTATCTACCTTTTGGTGGTGATGAGCCTCCCAACCGCCTACATCGTATTCCGGGAACGGATCCACCAGATGAGCTGCGAAGGCCGCTATACGGTAGAAGAGGTTCACCCCCAGGGAAAAATTGGAAGCCCAGAGTAGGGAAGCCCCTGCGGTCTCCACGAGCTGTGTAACCTCAGCAAGCCTATCCGTCCAGCCGGTAGTACCCACCAGGAGGGGAATCTTCTGTTCCGCCAGAGCCTTGATGTTCTCTACCACCGTATCAGGCCGGGTAAATTCAATGGCCACATCCGCTCCGCCCAAGTTTCCCCCTTCGCTGAGGGTCTTAAAAACCGGCGCCCCTGCAAGGGTTTTGCGTTCCTTAGCTAGGGGATCTACCACGCCGGTAATACAATGATTCCGGTTTAGTGCCTGAGCTTCTATCAGTCTCCCCATTTTTCCGTAGCCGATGATGGCTATATGCATGATGTACTCCCTTCAGAAAAATTTGCACCTATGAAGTGCTTATGTAAACCTTGAACCACTTCCGTACTCTGGGTATCGTTTACAATAAAACTGATATTCACCTTGCTGGCCCCATGGGAAACCATCTGCACTGGAATACCCAGACTTACACATACCCCAAAAGCTTGATGGAGGATTTCTGAAGATCGGTCCACATCCCCGATAATGGTAACAATGGCTTTGCCGGTCTTGATTTCCACATCCGCAATCCGGCTCAGGTCTTTTTTAAGGGGCTCCAAGTCATAGGTTGCATCCATGGTTACGGAGACCGAAACTTCACTGGTAGCCACCATATCTACTGAAATGCCGTATTTGGCAAAATCCGCAAAGAGTTCCGCCAGGAACCCTGCCTGTCCGAGCATCCTGGTGGATACGATGTCCACCAAGGTTACCTGGTTTCGGGAAGTAATCCCCAAAACCGGTCTGGTTTTTTCCAAAGCAGCTACGATCCGGGTTCCCGGAGCCCTGGAGTTGTAGGAATTTTTTACCCATACCGGGGTCTTTGTTCTCATACAGGGCTGCATGGCCCGGGGGTGCAACACTTGGGCGCCGAAATAAGCTAACTCTGCGGCTTCCTCATAGGTAACCGCTTCCACTGGCCGGGCCTCTGGTACGATGCGGGGATCTGCGGTGAGAATACCGTCCACGTCCTTCCAAATCTGGGCTTCCTCGGCCTGACATGCCGCGGCAATCATCGTGGCGGAAAGGTCTGAACCGCCTCGTCCCAAGGTGGTGATAGCCCCCTTGCAGTCCTTGGCAATGAAACCGGTCAGCACCGGCAGCATCCCTCCATCAATGAGGGGCATAAGTTTTTCCGGGATGGAGTCCCAGCTTTCCGGTACCAGCTCTGCAGCGGTAAAATGGGAATCCGAAACAAAGCCCCCTTCCCAGGCATCCACGGCCTTTGCTTCCATGCCCATAGACTGGCAATAGGCTGCGACAATTCGCGCTGCCAGCCGTTCCCCGAAAGATACCAGGTAATCCTTGGTTCTACCGGTTAATTCCTTAATCAGGGATATACCCACCAGAAGAATCTGTAATTCAGCCAGGAGGGGCATAATTTTAGGCATAGCAATGTTCAGTTCTCGTATGGCGTTTTTGTGTAGTTCTGTTATCCCCTCAATTGATACGGTACCGGTCTCCAAGGCCCTCGTAGCGGCTTCCAAGAGATGATCCGTGGTATCTCCCATGGCAGATACCACCAAAACCGGCTTTCGGGGGAGTTCCAACTTTACCAGTTCCGCCACATGACGGATTCGTTCTCCATTGGCAAGGGAGCTGCCCCCGAATTTCATCACAATCATAGTACTTCCCCTCAATAAACGCTCAAGCTAGGGTAAGAACCTAGGCGTTTAGGTTCTTACCCTAGCTTGAGCCTACCAAAGGATACATACTTATGCAATAGTTTTTATCCCAAGCCTTTTGAAAAAGCCCCGCCTCTTACTGATACGGCAAGCACTTAAGGTAAATCCACGGTGCCCATCTGAGGATCGAAACAACAAAAACAGCGGGAACTTTTCTATCCCTTTATCCGCCTCTTATTTTGAACACATTTTCTCAATGTCTTTAAAATACCGCACTGTCCCTACTTTAAGCTCATCGGTGGCATCTTCATCACAGACAATAATAGCTTTGGGGTGCATTTGGAGGCACGAAAGGGTCCACATGTGGTTGACCCCTCCTTCCACTGCGGCCTGAAGGGCCCAAGCCTTATTATGGCCGCTCACCAGAATGAGCACTTCCCGGGCATCCATGATGGTCCCCACCCCTACGGTAAGGGCAGTACCAGGAACTTTGGTAATGTCCCCCTCAAAGAACCGGGCATTGGCGATTTTAGTATTCGTGGTGAGGGTCTTTATCCTGGTCCGGGACTTCAATGAAGAACCGGGTTCATTAAAGGCGATATGTCCATCAGGCCCCATACCTCCCAGGAAAAGCTCAATACCCCCATAGGATACGATACGTTCCTCATAGACACGGCACTCTTCGGTCAAGTCCGGGGCCATGCCATCAAGGATATGTACATGGTTTTTATGGATATCCATATAGGAAAAAAAATTATCCCACATAAACCGGTGATAACTCTGGGGATGATCCGCTCCAAGGCCCACGTATTCGTCCATATTAAAGGTAACCACCTGGGCAAAGGATACCTTCCCCTCCCGATAGGCATGGATAAGCTCCTGGTATATTCCCAAGGGACTTGAGCCAGTGGGAAGTCCCAGTACAAAGGGCTTATCAGGCCGGGGATCAAACCCTTTGATCCGGTTCACGATATACGAAGCAGCCCAACGACTGGCTTCCCGGTAATCCTTATGAATAACAAGACGCATTATTCTCTCCTTGCCAACAATTCTTTTTGATGATACCCCCCGCGATAACCAGTACTACCTTAAATTCACTATCAAATACCGTTACATCCGCATCCCCTCCGGGAATAATCGACCCTTTTCGGCGATACCCCATAACTTGGGCAGGATTGAAACTGGCGGCCTTTACCGCATCTTGCAGGCTGAATCCAAAGGACACCAGGTTCTTGACTCCCTGGATCATCGTAAGGGCAGAACCGGCAATGACATCATCTTGTTTCCGATGAAAGGTTCCGTCATGGAACACCACTTCTTCCCCATTGGCAAAGAAGGGGCCTTCTTCCTGTTCAGTGGGTTTGAGCCCATCGGTAACCAATACGATCTTATCAATGGGTTTATCCTGTTGCAGCAGCTTAAAAAGGTCTGGATGCACATGATACCCATCGGCAATGATTTCACAGGACATTTCAGGGTGGATGAGTATTGCCCCTACTGCATTGGGGTTTCGGTGGTCCAGCTTACTCATGGCGTTAAACAGGTGGGTTGCATGGAGGATCCCTGCTTGCATACCTTCCACCATGTTTTCGTATTTCGCATCTGTATGACCTGCCTGGGGGATGATCCCTTTCTTGATACAGTAAAGGGCCAATTCCCGCATCCCCTTGATCTCCGGGGCTACGGTCATGTTGACAATATGCCCCCCGGAAGCCTCCCAGAGTTGTTCCATGAAGACTAGGTTCACCGGTTTAAGGGTTTCAGGCTTTTGTACCCCCAGGCGGGTCGGAGAGAGAAAGGGGCCTTCCAGGTGCAAGCCCATGATACGGGCCCCGGACTCTCTGCCTATCGCCGCCGCAGCCTGGGTTACTGCGGTGATCATCTGCTCATAGTCACCGGGATAGATGGTAGGATTAAAGGCAGTTACCCCGTATTGGACCAGCAGCCGGGACATTTCCAAGATCGAATCCGTGGAAGCATCCTCGGTGCCATAACCGCCGAAACCATGGATATGGGTATCAATGAATCCCGGGGCAATAAACGCGCCCTGAACATCAATAAGCTGTACATCCGGGGCGAACTGTTTCTGTTCAAACCGTCTTTGGGAAAAGACATCCCTCACCATACCCGCTTCAAGCAATACGGCACAGTGTTCCATAGATGCGAAACCGGTTATGACCGTTCCGTTATGCAAACAGATAGGAACCATTACAACTCCATTGTACTATTTTTACTAAGATTCCTTCCGCGGAACCAATAGAGGCTATTTCAAAATGGCCGGTTTAAAATAGCATCTTTTACACTCCTGCACCTTCTCGAAGGTGCTTCATGAGTATTCCATCGAACTTACCTTACTATTATAACGAAATTTTCTTGCTTATGCTATATGATTATGAAACCTAGAATAAACCTATCAGGCTATGCGAAATAATCTCTGAATTCCCTGAAAATTATGTCAATAACAAGCGAAAATTGCACCCCTAAGATACTAAAATCCACGATCACGAAGGAAAATTTAAGCCTTTTGGCCGGTAATAATGGCAAAAATAGGCAAAAAGACAACGCCATTATCCCCTGACGTATACCGATCATAATCAGAGATCAGACATAGCCTATGTCAGAAACCTGTCCCGAACCGTCGAACCCTGTGAGGGGTACACATCGGGGGATAATTGCGAAAGACAAAATACGAACGAATCGGCTCTCCTATGCGCTGTATGAAATTCTTTGCTGAGTTTATAAAACAAGAGAATATAATATTTCTATCAGGACAAATGGGATATCCTTTCCCCATTTTAAATCAGGTTGGATAAAATTAAGAAATGGAGAAAAGGCCTTAACATTTATAACTGATAAAACCAATGTTGTATTAATACCAAGGAAAGACTATTTATTATTATTTACTATGGATAAAATTGATGATACCACAAATGAGCGACATTCTTAACAGATCTCTTCTACAATGATTTCGGTAGGGATACGCTATACTTTAAAACGTTTTATCTTCCCGTTAATGTGTTCAATCACAATTTTTTTTCCCGCAAGCTGTTTATTATATGCCTTCTCCTCTTTATTCAACAGATGTAGTTTGCTTGCCTTTTTCGGCTTCCGGCTGTTCTGATGCAGTTTCTCTATCCCAAGATACCCAAGGTCTGCCTGTATGACTCACTTACCCCTTTTCCAATGGTGTCTTTATAAAGCTTGAAATCATGGACGCTGCCTTCAGCTTCTTGTGGTACATTAAAAGCTGTTACATGGGCAACATAGGCGGAAGGGTCTTAAACCCATTCCCAAAAAAACATCTGGGTGGGGAATAAAGTCCTCCTGCCATACATTACGCTCCTTTTTAGGTACCATCAGCATAAGCCTGCTTTTGGGGATATTCTATGAAGGTTCTGTAGAGTTATACGGAGATTCCATAGAACACTACGAAACTTTGGGGGAATGGCGCTAAAAACCAGAACCATTCCCATCATAAGTTTAAAAATGTGTTATAAA
>JAITAI010000103.1 GCA_031284195.1 Treponema sp. | reverse complement strand
GGGACATAATGTGCAAAGAAAATCGGGATTGTTTTTTGTTATTGTTATTGTTCTTAGTGGTGGTTTCTATGTGAGGTGCTATACAGGACCATCGTACCAGGAGGATTCAGACTATCGAGCAATCGAGCGGGACTCAGACCAAAACAGTATCAACCTCGCCATAACCGGCACCGATATAGCCGCGGGGGTGAAAGAGGCTGCCGGCCAGGCGGCGCGGGTCGAGGAAGAACTGGAAGGGCTTGAAGCCGCCATACAGGGAACCGGCATAGCAGACGCCGAGAAAGCTACGCTGCTTCACCAAGTGTCCATGGCACAAAGGGAGGCCGCGGCTTTGAGTACCCACCTGGGTGAAGTGAACGGGGATGTGGAGCGCCTGAATGTTCAACTAGCGGAACAAAGGAAAATCAACGCTGCCCTGTCGGCGGAGCATGACAGGCGGGAAGCAGCCGGGGCAGCGGTAAAGGCAGAGCTGGAGGGTACGAAAGGAGAGTTGGCAAAGGTGAAAGGACAACGGAACCTATACCTTGCCATCCTCATAGCGGTGTGCATCGGGGTCTTGGGTTATATTGTTTTCCGGGCACTTCAGTTGCTCAGGATTATCCCGGTTTAGTGTGGTAAAAAGCCGTCATGTGCGGCTTAATTTTATCTAGGAGGGAAAGGATGAAAAAACTCTTTTCTTTCATGCTTATTTTGTTTTTGGGGGTGGGTCTGTTCGGGTTACCGGCGATTCCACTCCACCCCGGGGGTGACGCTCCGGGGCTGATTATAGCACAGGCGGATATTCCCGAAGTTACCCCTGCGGTGCTGGTACCCATGGCTGCGGTATTCCTGGTCGTTTACCAGGATTCGGCTTTGCTGGGTAATGAGGCCTCTTACAGAAAATCGGCCGAACAGATTGACTTGTGGTTTGAGCAATACCAGGCCGGGCTTGTATCCGCCGGGGAGTTTATGAAGCTGGTTAACGGGCGGATGGAAGTTGTATATATGCGGGAATTAAGACTTAAGGGCCTATTGGTGGGTATAGCCTTAGACAGCCTTTATCTGCTGTGTTGACCGTTTGGTTTGGTGGGGTTAGCCGTATATACATATATACGGCTTATTTTTTTGTCTGGTTATGATATAGTGTCAGCTGTAAGCTGTACATCCTTTTTTACCCTTCCCGGGCTTTATCGAGCTTTTTTTGTACACCTTCCGCAGAGCGGTACAGCGTCTCATCATCAGGATGTTGATATATCCTGGTTGTCGTCGCCACATTATGTCCCATGAGTTTCATAATTTCACCCTGATCAAGATTTTCCATCTGATAAGTACCGAAGCTATGCCGGAGCCAGTAAGGTGTCCATTTCTCATTATCTATCCCAGCCCGAGTAAGCCCACGCCGGAAAGCTTTTATTACCGCTTGAGGACTCACCGGTGCCTTACCGTTAACGGTAAACACATAATCATCTTCCTGGTTATATTGGGATTCGGTACGCCATATATCTAATTCCTGAATGGTACGGCTAGAAAGAAAACCCGCCTTTACTATTCCAGTTTTGGTACCCTTTATCTTATTGATGGTTCCAGCCTCCACACCTTTACGGATCGGAATGAAACGCTTTTCATTATCAATATCTTTCTATCTTAAAGCCCGTACCTCACCCGGTCGGCTGCCGGTATCATTAAATACCAGCATCATAGCTACCCACATAGAGGCTCCCCAGATATGCACCATAGCGCCATGAGTAATCGGATAAAGCTTCGCTAGAGAGTTCCGGTCTATAGCTCCTCGTGGGCTTACAGGGGATTTATCATACGATTTTATACCTACTACCGGATTTTCTGTAACTATTTTCAGGTCCATCAGCTCTTCAAATACTAAAGATAACGTGTATAGTATCTTATTCTTTATGGATCCGGATAGCTCGGTGCCATCTTTCTTTCTCAGATCTAAAAGCCAGTCGTCAATTTCACGTCGCTCGATCTGTTGAGGAATACAATGTTCAAATTCAGGGACTACATAGTTATCAAGATAGCCTTGTCTGTCGAAAAGATACTTATCTATGAAGTGATGCCCCTTTTTTTCATCCGATTCACCCACTTACTGGTAGGAACAAAAAAATCCCGACAGTAAAAAGCCATATCATGAGTTTTGCGATTTATGAGTTTTTCACGGTTTCGTTTTGCCCACTTGATCGCTTTTTCCCGGTTCGTCTCTGGAGTGGAAATCCAATGTCCCGGATACTCCTCAAAGTGGATCGTCTGGTATCCATCTTTACGGATTTTGGCCCGTATACCATCATCAGCTTTCGGTCTTGCCATTATTAAACTCTATCATAAATAGAGGTTTTGGCAATAAATTCTTTAGAGAACTAATAAATCATTATACTATAACAACTTATTAGTAATTTAAGTAGCCCCTAGGGAGTTAAACTCCCTGGGGGCCGTGTGGGGCTGACCCCGAGGCGTGCGGGGCTTGAGGCACGGGGCGCTTCAAGGGCTGAGCGCCCTGCCATATAGGGGCGTTAAACCCCCTGGGAGGCTGACCCCGAGGCGTACGGGGCTTGAGGCACGGGGCTCTTAGAGAGATGAGCGTCCTGCCATATAGGGGAGTTAAACCCCCTGGGGGGTCAAAAAACCTCAAGATATACCGGTTTATGATAGCTTTGTACGAATATTTTTACATATACTTTAACTAGGGATAGTTTCATGTAGTGCTATTTTTATAGCAAGGACAGTAAGTGATGGAAGCCTTGGACCAAGAAACCGGTAAAGATAAAAAAGCCCTACCCTTTTACCGGATACTACATACAAGCATTGAAATTCTCGTCTTTATGGTTTTAATCGTCATCACCACGCTGCTCTTGCAACCCCTTCAGGAAATCATGAAAAACCGCATGATGGAACTTCGGGACAGCCTGATAAGCCAACTGGAAGTGCTCCTGGGGCGGAATATACGTTACGACACCTGGGGGCCTTCTCTTTTGGGAACCTTGGATATACGAAACATCCGCATCTATGGAGAAGATTCACTGCCGGTAATAAGTATTGCACGGGTCCGGGTTTCCTATTCCCTGATCACCCTTATAAGAACGGGTATTCCCCAATCCATTCGCTCGATACAACTGGATAGGCCCCTTATTACGGTAGATATGGAGCGGGATGGGGATTTATTCGGTCTTTTTTCCGCTTTCACCGGCAAAAGCGCTGCTCCCATAAGCCTTGCTGAGGTGCTGAACCAGCAGGTCCAGTTCCGAATAAGAAACGGGTCCTGTGGGATTACCGCAGGAGCTGAGCAGTATACCTTGGACGGACTTGGGCTTGAGGCTTCTTTTAAACAGGGGATGCTCCGGTTTCAGGGTCAATGGAACGCCACTGTTGTGGTGAATAGCCTGCTGCCTGAACCGGTTACTGCCCAGATGGACTGCCGGATTACCGGGGCATATACCGGGGATTTTAAGGAGGGCAGCGCCAATCTGCATCTGAGTTCCATTGCAGGATCCCTCGGTTCCAAGGATAAGCTTTTCCGAATCCGGCCGGTAGCCTTTACCCTAGCCTTGACAGAGCAAGGGCTGGCCCTTAAAAAACGAGCGGATCAAGCCCCTTTTGACTTCGCAGCGGACTATGATTTTCGATCAGGCCAGATCTCCGGGGCCTTAAGGTGCGAAGTGCTTTCTCCCCAGGAACTCCTGGCCCTGGAAGGTCCCTGGAAGGACTATACCCAGTGGCTGGACCTCAGCGCCTCAGGGAGCGCCTCCTTTGTGTTGGATACCTCACCAGGAACCGGGGGCATACGCTATGATCTGAATTTGGCAGGCCAGATTCCTCCGGATCTGTTGCCTATGGGGAAGGGGTCATTTATCGTACAGGGTAGCGGAACGGAAAGGGGCCTCACGTTTAAGACCCTGTCCTTACAGTTTCCTCAAGGGCATCTGCAGTACCAGGGGAAGCTCGGGTTTACCCCCTTTGCCCCCCAGGGTCAGGTCTCTATTGCTCATCTCAGCCTTTCCGGGACCGATGCCATCGCAGGGGATATCCAGGTCTCTACCCGGAATCGAGAAATCGGGTTCCAGGGAACCAACCTTGCCTTTGGGTCCGTACTCCTCGCATCGTTGCAGGGTTCAGTCCTGCTGGAAGAAAAAGGGCTTAGGTTTTCGGTATCCCTGGACCGTTTGGGGAATAGGGATGGGAAAGCGGCAGAGGTCCCTGTCGCTGAAACGGAAGAAGAGGTGGCTTCTGCTACGACCCATACGGATGAATCCGGTCAGGTAGCTTTGGAGGGTTTTTGGGATTATGAACCTCAGTTTGGAGAAATACACCTGACCCTCGATTCCTTTACTGCCGCAGATATCCTGGCTATGGTCCGGCCCTTTCAAACCATCCCAGAGGTGTTCGGCATGGCAGACCTGGTGCTATCCAGTACCCAGGGGACGGCTCAGCCTATTGACCGTGTCAAGGTAAGCACCGAAGTCTTTATGGCTACTGATTTTAAGCGTTTCTCCTATCATGCCCCCCGTTTTATGGTTACCTATGCAGAACAGGGAACGGTTTTTACCGGGATCATATCCGGTACCAACCAGCATGTGGAATTTACTGAAGCGCAAATCCAGCTCACGGAAGATCCGATTATCCTATCCGGGTCCGCAGATATGAAGAGCCTCGAGGATGTGTCCTTTTCCCTGAGCGTATCCTATCGGGATAGACCCTATCACCTGGAAGGGATGATCCTGGATCGGCATTCCATCAGTATTCAGGGCTCATACGGCCTCAAAGCCTATATCAACATGACCGATTTTGGGGGCTATTCAGGGTATATTGAAGCGGAAAACATTCCCGTCCCCTACCAAGGACAGTTTGCCCGGCTCAGTTTGATGAGTTCTCTCCGTTACGATACACCGGACTTCTGGTATTTCGACCTGGATCACCTGGAACTGGCGGATTTGAGTACTCCCCTGGCTCCCCGAATCGCCTTACGAATCACCGGTAGAGCGGATCAAAAGGGCGCGTTGTTTCCAGAAGTAGTTTTTGATGATGGCCGAGGAGCCATGAACGGTACCTTATCCCTTGCGTGGGACCGGAATTTTTCCGAGATCTTCGGGGCCATGCGCATGGGTACTGAGTCAGGGGAAGAACGGTATAATCTGGAAGCCCATTTCAAGGATAAGCGGCTGCAATTGTCCCTCAATGGTTCAAACATGCAGATCCAGCGGTTTGTAAACAATCCCTATAATATGGTGGCTTCCGGGGACCTACAGGTTTCCTGGGATTCGATGGAGTCTTTTTCCGGAGAGGTACAGCTGGGTTCCCTCTCTGCAGAGATTGCCGATACGCCGCTCCAGATGAGTGGGTCTGGAACGATTACCCCTAAGGCAGTGACCCTCAATACAGTGGGTATCCAGTATGGAGAACTGGAACTCCAGATGCCCGTTTTCCAGATAAACCTCCCGAAACAACGGGCAGAAGGGGAAGCTCAGATCCAGATGCGTGCTCCGGGGAGGGATTTGGATATGTCCTTTACCGTAGGTATTGACTTTAAGCCTATTGATTCATGGTTCAGCATAGGAGAGGTAGCCAACGCCTTCACCGGGGTGATGCATGTGGAACAGGTTCGGTTTAATGCCTTCCAGGAAGAGGCATCTTTTGATTTTGTCTTTTCCCGTACCAATTCCGTTATATCCCTTTCAGGAGGTCCCCAGGATATGATCCGGGTACAGATCTCCGATACCGGAGATTTTTACGCAGGCCTTTCTAATCCCTCTCCTATTCGGGGAACCCTGGTAGGTACTATTGGTACAAAAACCATTGATGCCCAGGCCTCTGATGTATATGTGGATCTAGCTGCCTTGGGGGCGCTTTTGCCTGCAGAAATTCAGGATATAGTTACTATTTCCGGGGGATTTGTAACCGCCTCGATACAGGTATCCGGTTCCCTCGGGGATCCGGACTTTTTCGGGACTGCCCAAGGTTACAGTGTCCGGCTCCAGGTTCCCCAGTATGTGACCCAAGATATCCGGCCAGTGCCTATTACCGTAGTGTTACAAGGGAATGAAATGTCCTTTGGTCCTATCCCAGCGGCAGTGGGTTCTGGCCAAGGTACGGTCGCTGGATGGTTCCAGTTTGCCCGGTGGATCCCGAATACCTTTACCCTGACTATCCAAGTTCCTTCGGAAAGTCCCATCCCCTTTGATTATAACAGCCTGGGTATTGTGGCTCAGGGTACTACTTGGGGAACCCTCAAGCTATCCATGCAGGATTTTATGTTTTCCGTTCACGGGGATCTGGCAGCCCAGAATACGGAGATAACCCTGAATACGGAAAAGCTCACCGCTGGATCCAGCGGGACAGAACTGAATACCCCCTTTATCACCTCGATTGTTACGGACATTACCTTACATGCCGGTCGTAAGGTGGAATTTGTATGGCCTACCAAGGAATTTCCCATTTTACAGGCCTATGCAGACCAGGGATCGGGTCTCCATATCACCAGTGATTCTGCTACCAATCATTATTCCCTGACCGGGGATGTGAACCTGCGGAGCGGAGAAATATTCTATTTTGAACGGAGTTTTTATATTCGGGAAGGACTCCTCTCGTTTAATGAAAGTGAAGTACAATTTGATCCCATCATCTCCGCCCGAGCGGAAGTCCGGGACCAAACGAGCGAAGGGCCGGTAACCATTTCTATGATCGTGGATAACGCCCCGCTGCAGTCCTTCACCGCCCGGTTTGAATCCAGCCCTCCCCTTTCTCAAATAGAAATTTTCTCCATGCTTGGTCAGACTATGGTAGGCGCGCCTACGGAAGGGAATGATAAGGTCCAATACGCCTTTCTTGCCTCTACCGCAGATATTCTAGCCCAGACCCAGGTATTCAGACATGTGCAACGGCGAATTCGAGATTTCCTTTTTCTGGATATGTTCTCCTTCCGTACCCAGCTCCTACAGAATATCGTCTCCCAGTCCATCGCACGGCAAGATGATACCAATAGCGGCATATTTGGTAACTCTTTTGATAATACCGCTGTTTTCTTAGGTAAATATATCGGACCTGATGTGTTTTTGCAGGTCATTACATCCCTGCGCTATAATGAACATCGAAGGGATCTGGAAAGTTTTAGTCCTGGAGGTTTAAATATACGAGGATATACCATAGAACCGGATATTGGTATGGAATTACACGGTCCTTTGTTTGATATACGGGTGAATGTGGTTCCCCGGCATCTGGAAACCATGTTTGTCAATGATGTTTCATGTACTTTGACGTGGCGGCGTTCGGTGTTTTCTTTGGGTGATTTGTTTAAGTGAGGGGCTGTGGGTTCTATGTAATACTGTAGGTTTGAAGGCCGCCTTCCGCCCACCTGAGGGTGCTGTGCAGCATCCTCAGGTGGGTTTAAGCGCAGCGTGATTTTTGGATATAATAAATAAGGAGTGTACATGCGCATAAGGGCGATAGTGATTTTGTGGGGGGTCCTTGTTTTTCCTGGGTTGTCCCAAGAGTCGGTTGAATGGTATCAGGGAAAACCTATCAAAGATATTATGTTTCAGGGGCTCAGACATGTCAGCGCTGCTGAACTAGAAGGGATCGTGGAGTCCTACAAAGGTCAGACCTTTACGGACGATCTGTTCTGGGAACTTCAGGGGCGCCTCTATGCCCTGGAATATTTTGATCTTATCACCCCCAGCGCAGCACCTGCAGATAGTTCCGGCGCTGAGGTTATCATCCGGTTTACCGTTACTGAACGGCCCATTGTATCCAAGATCCAGTTCTTGGGGAATAATCATCTGCGGCGAAGTGAATTACGGGAGACGATTTCCTTAAAGGTGAACGAGGTGGTTAATCAGGTCAAGCTGCAGGTCGATGAAAATGCCCTTATCAATAAATACCTGGAAAAAGGGTTCCCAGATATCAAGGTCCGTTCCGAAACCCAGGTGGGTAAGGATGCATCCATAATCGTGAACTTTATTATTGAGGAAGGGGAGCAAGTAGCCATTGAGGCCTTGCTCTTTGAGGGAAATGCGATTTTTTCAACCAGGACCCTCCGGGGCCAGCTTTCTTTAAAGATCAAGGGACTCTTAAACGATGGCGCGTTTCAGGAAGCAAAACTCATTGCCGACCGGAATGCCATTACCCAGTACTATCACGACCGGGGTTATATTGATGCGGCAGTTACCGATGTGGTCCAGACGACCCGAAAAGACGAAAAAGGTAATACCATGATGACCATTACCTTCAGTATCTATGAAGGAAAAATATACACCTTCGGCGGGGTGAGCTTTACCGGTAACCAGATTTTATCCACCGAGCAATTAGCCGCCCAGGTCTCTTCCAAGCCCGGAACCGTGGTCAATGCCCGGCGGGTGGAAGCGGATCTCCAGCGGGTGGCGGATCTGTATTATGAAAATGGCTACATCTTTAATACTATAAGCCGGGATGAAGTGCGGGATACTGAAAAAGGGATCATCACCTACCAAATCACCGTTGTGGAACAGGGCCGGGCGCATATTGAAAATATCCTGATCAAAGGTAACAAAAAAACCAAAACCCCGGTCATCCTCAGGGAGATTCCCTTGGAGAGTGGGGATGTTTTTTCCAAGACTAAGGTCATAGAAGGGGTACGCAATCTGTACAATCTGCAATACTTTTCTGTAGTGGCTCCTGAACCATCCCCAGGAAGCGCCGATAACCTTATGGACCTGGTTTTTACCGTGGAAGAACAACCCACCACGGATCTGCAATTGGGGCTGACCTTTTCAGGAACTTCGGATCCTGACCAGTTCCCCGTGTCATTACGGTTCCAATGGAATGACCGTAACTTTTTGGGCTATGGAAACATGGTCAGCGCTGAACTAAACGCATCGCCAGATACCCAGAGTATCGGCCTGGGATACACCCATCGATGGCTCTTTGGCCTTCCCTTGTCCGGCAGCTTTGATCTTACTGCCCAGCATACCCGGCGCCGGGCGGCTATGGATATGACGGCTCCCTATTTCAATGGAAATGAAACCTATGCCTATCCTGATGGGTTTACCTCCTATGAGGAGTATTCCAATGCCAGTAAGATCCCTCCCAATGAATTTCTCATGAACTATGATCAGTGGCGCATCTCTCTGGGTTTCTCCTCGGGATACCGTTTCAGTACGTTCCTGGGTAACCTTGGGATTGGAGCGGGGGTCCGTACAGGGTTTATTTTTAACTCCTACGATTCCCAGGTGTACCGGCCCTTTGATCCATCCATCAGGAACCGGAATAACCTGTGGACGCCGGCCAATTCCCTGTGGCTCAGCGTCTCCTTGGATCAGCGGGATATTTATTACGATCCTTCCAAGGGGTATTATGGGATTCAGCGTCTAGGCTACTATGGGATTTTCCCGATTGAACTGGAACATTATATCAAATCCGATACCAAGGCAGAGTATTTTCATACCCTGCTAAACTTACCCGTGGGGGAGACCTGGGCGTTCAAAGTGATATTCGGTATTCATTCGGGTCTTTCATTCATATTCCCCCAGCCCTTCCGGGATGACCTGCCCATCGAAACGGTCAATATGCTCGCAGTGGACGGCATGTTCACTGGCCGGGGCTGGAGCAGCGAATATTACAATAAAGGGTTGGCCCTGTGGGAAAATTGGGCGGAACTCCGGATTCCCCTTGTTCCGGGGATCCTGGCCTGGGACTTGCTGTTTTTCGATGCTGCAGTGGTTAAAGAAAGTCCCTGGGCATTTTTTAACGACCTCGGGATGGAGGATATGCGCTTTAGTCTTGGTTCAGGACTGCGGTTTACCATACCCCAGTTTCCCTTTAGGCTTAGTTTTGCCAAACGCTTCAAAGTGGTTGATGGAACCCCTCAGTGGCAGGAGGGGAGCATTGGGGGCTTGGATTTCGTGATTTCTTTTGTGTTGTCTACCTATTAAAAAGATTATGTAGAGGTTACAAGGGCGGTAGAAAAATGAAAAGCAGGAAGCGAATAAAAAAATGGGGGCTTGGCTTATTCCTCTTCGGTTTAATCTGGCAGCTTGATGCACAACAGCTTACCCGTTTTGCGGTGGTGGATCTTTCCCAGGTCTACATGGCATTTTTCCGGGATTCCCGGGCGGTCCGGGATTGGGAGGAGCGCAGCGCCCGGGTCCAGACTGAAATTGATCGGATGAGCCGGGAAATTCAGGACTTGAAAAACTCGCAATTGAGCGCGGAAACCCGGGGAGATCGGGAACAGGCCCTTCGTTTTGAACATGAGGTATACCGGAAATCAGAATACCTGAAAGAGTATTATAAAATAAAAACCGCTGAATTAGAGGATCAAAAGAGTAAACTTACCCAATCCGGGACCTTCTTGAATCAAGTCAACAATGAGATCCGCCTTATTGCTGAAAGCGAAGGGTACAGTATGGTGCTCTCTTTAAAAGAGAACACGGGCATACTCTGGTATAGTCCAACCGTGGATATTACGGATAAACTCATTCAAAGTCTGCGTTCCAAGGTAGGCAGGTAAAACCGCAGAGGGCCGGCAGGGATAATCCCAAGCCCTCACAAGGAGGGAGCTATCAGTTCTATCCCAACCAGTCCGATGCTGGAGCAATACAGGCAAATCAAACGGGAACACCAAGGAGAAGTGCTTTTTTTTCGCCTCGGAGATTTTTATGAAATGTTTTCCGATGATGCCTTGGAAGTGTCCGCATTGCTTAATCTTACGCTCACCAGTCGTAATGGGCTTCCTATGTGTGGTATTCCCTATCATGCGGCGCGGTCCTATATTGCAAGGCTCTTAAAACTTGGGAAAAAAATAGCGATTTGTGAACAAGTCGCGGAAGCTGCCAAGGGAAAGGCATTGATTGACCGGCAGGTGGTGGAGGTCATCACCCCAGGCACCACAGTGGAAGAGGATTACCTGGATAAGGGGAGCCCCAACTATTTGGCGAGTCTTGCATTAACAGAAAAAAACGACCTCTCCTTTGCCTATATAGACCTGTCTACTGGAGATTTTCATGTTACGTCATTTCCCCTGGACGAGGGAGCGGAGCAGCTCCGTCAGGAACTGGAACGGCTCCAGATAAAAGAGATGATCCTCCAGGAGTCTCTCCTCGAAGAGCATGGCGCTATTGAAGGGGCAGTGGCGGATAGAACCGGTTTAGTGGTGAACCGCTGGGCGGATTGGCTCTTTGATCGGGATCGGAGCCGAAAACGGCTGGAAAAGCAGTTCGGTACATCCAATCTAAAAGGGTTCGGATTGGTTGAAGGGATGCCTGAAATTATCGCTGCCGGGGCCTTGTTATATTACTTGGATGATACTGCCAAAACCCTTATCCCTCATGTACGGGCCGTCAGGGTATACCGGGATACGGAATATGTGGGGATTGACGAATCCACCCAGCGTAATTTGGAGCTCCTCAGAAATGTACGGGATGGGGATGTCCGGTTTTCTCTTTTTGAGGTGTTGGATGAAACCCGGACCCCTATGGGACGCCGGCTCCTCAAACGCCGGCTCCTGCACCCGCTGCGGAACCTGCAGCTTATCAATAAACGACTCGACATGGTGGAAACCATTTACCGGGATCAGCGGCGCTTGGGAGCCTTCCGGGAGCTTCTCGGGAGAACTCCAGACCTGGAACGGCTCAGTTCCCGGCTTGCCATGGACCGGGCCCATGGTAAGGATATGCTGGCCATTAAAAACGCCCTGGTGTTGTTTCAGGCTATCAGAGCAGTCGAGGAAGAACTTACCTTCAATGACCTGCCTTTTACCTTTGAATCTGAGGAGGCTTCTTCCCTGGATGCCCCTGGATTTGCCCGGCTCATGGAACTGCAAGACCTGTTGGAAGCGGGACTTGCAGAGGATCCTTCCATACTGCTCACCGAAGGCAACCTTATCCATCAAGGGTACAGCCCAAAATTGGATAACCTGCGCCGGCTCAGGGATGACGGGCGGCAGCTTTTGGAGGAGTACCTGGAAGAAGAACGGGAAACCACGGGGATTCCCAGCCTCAAAATCCGGTATAATCGCCTCATTGGGTATTTCTTTGAGGTTACTAAGGCGCATCTTGCCAAGGTTCCCCCTCGTTTTATCCGGCGCCAGGGTATTGTGGCAGGAGAACGGTTCACTACCGACCGGCTTGCAGAACTGGAATCAGATATTAACGGCGCCTCTGAAAAGGTGATTGAGCTTGAGAAAAAGCTCTTCTTAGAATTACGGGATAAGGCCAAAGCCTGTTTGGGGGTCTTAGCCGCTGCAGGACGGCGTATCGCGGAATTGGACCTTGCCCAATCCCTAGCACGAGCAGCAACCATTCGAGGGTGGATACGGCCGATAGTGGATGAGGAGAACCGGCTTAAGATCCTTGAGGGCCGACACCCTGTGGTGGAAGCCCATATACCCAATGGGGAATTTATCCCCAATGATATACTCCTAGACGGGGAGGGGGTTTCCTTTGCCCTGATCACCGGACCCAATATGGCGGGTAAGTCAACCTATCTCCGGCAAGCGGCGATGCTTACCATTATGGCTCAGATGGGCAGTTTTGTTCCGGCCCGGGAGGCCCTTATCGGTATGGTAGATCGGATTTACTGCCGGGTAGGGGCTTCAGATAACCTTGCCCGGGGGGAATCGACCTTTCTGGTGGAGATGAATGAGACGGCCTATATTCTTCATACGGCCACGGAACGGAGTTTGGTGATCATGGACGAGGTGGGGAGGGGAACCGGAACCAATGACGGCCTTTCCATTGCCTGGGCCGTGAGTGAAGAACTGCTGGAACATATCAAATGCAGAACCCTGTTTGCCACCCATTTTCATGAACTGTCCCGGATATCCCACAAACGGATGGCTAACCGTTCTATGGAAGTGCTGGATCAAGGAGGGGAGATTATCTTTTTACGGAAACTCAAAGAAGGGCCTGCAGCAGAATCCTATGGATTGCATGTGGCCCGTCTTGCAGGCTTGAGTGAACGGGTGCTCCACCGGGCAAACCGTATTCTGGAGCGCTTGGAAGAAAGCGGTAAGGCCCTGCAGGATGTTCTGCCTCAGGGAGAGGATTCAAGTCTTCAAGCGTCTTTGAAACCCCTTCCTGTATTGCCAGGGGAGTCTCCTTATACCGGGCTTGATCAGGTCAAAGTACTACGGTTGATTGAGCAGCTTGCTGAGCTTGATCCGGATCGGATAAGTCCCCTGGAAGCCTTGAGTTTGATCCATATCTGGAAACAGTGGTTTAATGGAACCCTGGTTCCCCGGAATCCCCATAAGGTCCGCCGAACGGTTCCAGCAGAGCAAGAACCCTCCCTCTTTGAATCTTTTTAAAGTGAGTTCTACGAGTCGCTCCTCATGAAACCCCTTGGAAGGGATTGCGGTTATGGAGATCAACTCCGCTCAAGATGAAGGATTAGTCTATTAAATTCGGTACTGGCATTGCCCCCAATTCCTTAGTCCAGCACTCCACGAATTAAGAAAGTACGTATAGTGACCCTATCCAGAATCGAAGGCGCCTTGTTAGGAACTTCTGGCTATGTTATAGTACCCTATGGTTGCTTCAAAATCACCTCAATACGGTACCCTGGAATTATGAAAAAGCTCTGGTTTTTTAAGCCCCTGGACTTTGGCGCCATCGGTTTAGCCCTCAGTATTACCCTCTTGACCACAATCTACCTATATGCTCGCAGGGGAACAGAAACCAGTATCTTCATTGCCGGGGAAGGGGAGCAGTGGATCTTTCCTCAGAACGCCGAGGAACTCGTTACCGTGCCAGGACCTCTGGGGGATACAGTGGTAAAATTGGAGGATGGCAAGGCCTGGGTG
>JAITAI010000092.1 GCA_031284195.1 Treponema sp. | reverse complement strand
ATAGAACAATTAAAGACGGTTTCCGGGGAAGTCCGGAACAGTGTTTTCAATGTCTTACAGGCGAGTAAGAACATCGCTGAATATTTGGAATATTCCCAGCAGATCGTAGAGCATTAGGGAGACTTGTTCCAAGCGTATGATTCATGACGCAGCAAACCGCTGCTTTGATCCAGCCTGAGAACGCAAGCAAGAGGCCAGTGCGAGAAAAAGGAACCTGCGGTATAAGACCCTTGAACGGTTCGTAATGCCTCCCTCGTTTTCGATCTATAGACTGGTTTTCTCTCCTCCTTCCGCTATTTTTCGCAGTTTAACCCCTTTTCGTAGCCTCATCATAAAGAACTTAACGAAAACTTGAATAGGAATAATTGAATAGGAATAATAAATAGGGTATATTCTGTATGGGAAATAGGTTCCCATTCGGAGGATAGATGAAGTTTATTGGCCGTACGGTTGTGTTTTGTATTGTTTTTTGGGGGGCCCTTTCGCTCGATCCGGCCTTTGCCCAGCGCCGGAAGATCACGATCAAATTGGCCTCTTTAGTTCCTGAAAACACCCCTTGGGGAGCGGCCTTAAACCGAATGGTTCAGGAATGGGGAGCCGCTACCAATGGCGAGGTGGAACTGATCATTTACCATAACGGCATAGCCGGAAGTGAAGGGGATGTGCTGCGTAAACTCAAGGGGAACCAGATTCAGGCGGCGATTTTAAGTTCCTTTGGACTTAATTCCATCACCCCTGGTCATGAAATTATAACCTTGAGTTGTCCCTTTCTTATCAGGAATAATGAAGAACTGGACCTGGTACTGAACAAGCTGAAGCCTTATCTGGAAGAGCGGATCAACCAGGAGGGTTTCTTCACCCTGGCATGGTCCAAGGCAGGCTGGGTCAAGTTCTTCTCTAAAGCCCCGGTCTTTGTTCCTGCAGACCTGAAACGGCAAAAACTGGGTACCAATGAACAGGAACCGGCCCTCATGGACGCGTTCAAGGCCATGGGGTATCAGATGGTGCCGGTGGCTATGAACCAAGCCCTGGTATACCTTAACGGTGGCATGATAGATGCGGTATATCAAAGTCCGGTCAATGTGGGAGGCTTACAAATCTTTGGGGTGGCTAAAAATATGGCTTCTATTAATATCGCCCCCTTTATGGGAGGCATTGTTATGAACCAGACTGGGTGGCGTTCTATTCCAGACCAGTATAAACCGGTATTGTTACGCATCGCCAAACGGCTGGAAGCAGAACTGGATACTTCCATTCAGCAGCTTGAGGGAGAGGCCATCGCCACTATGCGCAAATACGGCCTTATCATCAACCAGGTAAGTCCGGCCCAGGAACAACTGTGGTATGATGATGTAAACCGGGTCATTCCTGCTCTCTTGGGTACTACCTTTAACCGGGAATTATATGGACAGATTGAAACCCTGCTCAAGGCCCATCGCAAGTAGGCCCTGAGATGCAGAAAAAATACCCGGTCTTATGGGCCGTTGAACAGGGTATATGCTATTTTTCCCTGGCCTGCCTTACGCTGCTCCCTGCAGCAGAGGCGTTGCTTCGGCTCTGCTTCCATTCCCGCGTACCCGCATCTCCAGGACTCATCGTCCACCTCTTGCTGAGCTTGGGGCTACTGTCAGGGATGATTACCACCAAACAGAAGGATCACCTGTCCATTGGGCTGATTCAGTATAGCCATATAGAAAAAAATGTATCCCTTATGCGCGTACTTGCCCTAGGTTCCGGCCTGTTATCCACGTTCATTGTTACGATTTTCGCCTGGTGTTCCGCTTCATTTATCAAGATTTACCTTGCTCCTTGGCAGCTCATAGGGTTTATCCCGGACCAGGTTTTTGCCTTGGTCATGCCTATAGGGTATGGGGTCATGGCCTTCCGTTTTGCCCGGATGATCCCCTGGGGAGAAAAAAAGGGAAAAGCTCGGATCCTGCTGCCGGTCCTGGCCATCCTGTTGGGAACGGTCTGTGGGCTACCTTCGATTTTTAAACTTATCTGGGGTTTTGATATCCCGGACCTGGCCTATCGAATCAACGAAGGCTTTGCTACCCTGGCCTGGTACCTCAAGACCCCGGTTCTGATCCTCCTCATACTCGCTGCTTTAGGGGGAACCCCCTTGTTCGTGGTCATTGGGGCCGCAGCTCTGATCCTCATACAAGGTTCCGGCGGGGAAATGGATGTCATTGCCAATCAGGTTTACACGGCCCTTACCCAGAACAGCTTTGTGGCCATTCCCCTCTTTACCTTGGCAGGTTTTTTCCTTTCGGAGAGTAAAGCAGGGGAGCGCTTGATCTTCAGCTTCAGGAGTCTCTTTGGCTGGTTGCCAGGGGGTATCATCATAGCCACGGTGTGTATGTGTACCTTTTTCACCTCTTTTACCGGCGCTTCAGGGGTAACCATTCTTGCCTTGGGAGGGCTCCTCTATGCGGTACTTTCGGAAAATGCCTCCTACTCGCCGAAGTTTTCCATAGGACTGCTCACCGCTTCAGGTAGTATCGGTATCCTCTTTCCCCCAAGCCTGCCTATCATCCTCGTAGGGGCTACCACCAGAACCAATACGATCCATCTTTTCTTGGGAGGCATATTTCCCGGCCTCATCTTGGTAGGAGGGATGATCCTTTTGGGGATTATCATTTCGGTTAAAACCAAGATCCCCCTCGAACCCTTCCGGGTGAAAAAGGCGGCAGCGGCTCTCAAGTATTCCTTCTTGGAAGTCCTCCTTCCGGTGCTGCTCATTGCCGGGTATTTTTCCGGGATCCTATCCCTGGTGGAGATAGGCGCTGTGGCAGTGATCTACGTGTTGGTGGTGGAAGTGGTGGTGTTTAAGGATATCCCGTTTCTGGAAATCCCCCGGGTTTTTGCCAAGGCGGTTCCCATCATCGGAGGGATTCTCTCCATTCTCGCCGTATCCCAAGCCCTCTCCTACTATATTGTGGATACCCAGGGGCCGGAACGGTTTGCCCGGTGGATACAAGGGGCCATCACCTCAAAATACCTGTTTCTTTTTATCCTTAATATAGCCCTGTTGCTTATCGGCTGTTTCATCGACATCTTTTCGGCAATTCTTATTGTACTGCCCCTCATTGTCCCTTTAGGGGAAGCCTACGGCATAGCTCCGGTTCATTTGGGGATCATCTTTCTCATCAACCTGGAGACCGGGTTCCTTACGCCGCCGGTAGGCATGAATCTGTTCCTAGCCAGCTATCGTTTCAGAAAGCCCTTTACGGACATTTCCCGGTATGCGTTCCCCTTCTTGCTCATCCAGTTAGGGGTGGTCTTTATGGTTACCTATATACCTATCCTTTCGACATATCTGACCAAACTATATTAAGGGAGCGGTTATGAAGTGTGAAGCTGAGAAACCCTATATTCCAGAGATTGATTTGGTATACCCCAAGGATCTAGATGCACACATGATCCTGGGGCCTCAAGAAGTGGAGGTATGCTTGGACGAGAGCTATCCCTTTCTTGATACATCCCTGGGCTTCAGGATCCGGAGTACCCTCTTATATCTGGGGATATTTACTCTGGTCTTTATAGTGAGCCCTATCCGCTTTGGGCTTCGCATCGAAGGGCGGGACAAACTCAAGAAGAACCGGGCCTTGTTTCGTAATGGAGCGCTCACCGTATCGAACCACGTCTTGCGCTGGGATTTTCTCTGTATCCTGCAAGCGGTCCGATTCCGGCGTTTGTATTTTCCTGCATGGAAAGAAAACATAGTCGGTCCTGACCGGAACCTCATCCGCTGGGTTGGAGGCATCCCGGTTCCCACGGATATTCACGGGATCAAGTACTTTAACGATGCCTTTGACGAACTACACCGGCGGAGAAAATGGTTCCACGTCTTTCCCGAAGGGAGCAACTGGCCCTACTATCAACCCATCCGGCCTTTTAAGAAGGGCATGTTCACCATGGCCTATAAGTACCAGATCCCGGTCATTCCCATGGCCTTCTCCTACCGCCGGCCCCGGGGTCTTTATAAGCTCTTCAAGAAGAACTACCCCCTCATTACCCTGCGGATAGGCGAGCCCATTCTACCGGACCTGCAGCTTCCCCGTAAAACAGCGGTGAACCTCCTACGGGAACAATGCCATAAACGCATTGTCGAGCTTGCAGGTATTCGGGATAATCCCTATCCTTGCGATGGAGACTAGCCCTACACCCTAGAGGGGTCAGTTCCTTCACCTCTGGGGAATCTGACCAAAGTCAGGGGAAACGCTGCGCATCGTTACCTTCATTGACCTTTCCCCGGGGTTTGATAAAACACCGCACCCTTCAGCGCTTACCAAACCTTGAAAAATAACGGGCCATAACATGTTTATCAATAGGGCTATTCTCCGTTCCACGACTTTTTTGCAAGGTCTGTTCCCAGGGGCTGCTTTTTCCGCGAGACCAGGCGGTAAGTTCCTCGTCAGTTTGGGTAGCCAAGACGGTAAGACCCCGATCAATTAACGGAATAGCCTTATACTTCTCTAAGCATTTTTTTATCTCATCAGAACAGTCTGGCAATGAAGCGGAAACAGCATGATGTTCTAGAAACCATTTATAAACCTTGGGATAGATAGGACCACAATCCCATGCTTGGGCATTTTCCTTGATTATATTGATACCATAGGCAAGTAATATACCTTCACATATATACATGATGTTATTGAGCTTAGCAGGTCCTATTTGGTAATGGGCATTATGTTGCTGTTCTAATGCTTTTACACGCCATAAAATGTATCTCGCAAAATCAATACTATCGAGCATTTTTGGTTTCACTCCACCTCCACCTCTCAGAGCCTAAAGTACCTGCTCCAAGTTTGTAGAGGATTGTAGCTTATACTATGGGGTATTTACGATAAGTAGAGATAGTATTATATTAAGGTATTCATAAGTATCAAAAGATTTTAAGGGCCTATCAACCGGTTACAGGCCCTCTTTTTTAAGGTGGATTCCTCAGGCCAGGCAAAATGCCCCCTTACCGTCCCATAAGCTCACGAAACCCAAGTTTAGGCGGCTCTTTAACCATACACCCGCTTCGGTATGAAGCGCCGAGAAACAGGGGGCCTTTTGCTAAGCCCTCCATTCCTCTGAGGTTCTTAAACCATCCTTCCCTTGGGGTAAGGGTACAAGAGGCTCACCACGTTTCCATGGCTTTCATAAAGGCCGCGCCAGAAGCCTGGATGAGCTTTTCATCCACACAATAGGCGAAACGTATCCAGCCGGGTTTGCCAAAGCCGCTACCAGGGACCCCAAGGATACGGTACTGTTTGAGGTGATCTACGAAGGCCCGATCATCCCCCTTGGGAACCTGACAGAACAGATAAAAGGCCCCCTCAGGCTCTGCATAGGCGATGCCCGCTGCGTCCAGAACCTGCTTAAAAGCGTCCCGCCGCCGGGCATACACCGTCACATCCACCCGGGCAAGGGTGAGCTCTGCCACAATACGCTGCATCAGCGCAGGAGCGTTTACAAAACCCAGGATCCGGGTGGTATAAACCAGGGCATTTAAAACCTCATCCTTATCATGGATAGTGGGGCTCACCGCAATATACCCGATCCGTTCTCCTGGTAAGGAGAGGCTCTTGGAATAGGAGTTCACCACCACTGATTCACTATACTCAGAAAGGATGGAGGGCACCGGGAGGGTATAAGCGATTTCCCGGTACGGTTCATCGGCAATCAGATAGGGCAGACGGCCCGAATGGTTCCCCCAAGATTGCAATAGTTCGGCTAGTTCCGCAATGGTCTTGGCCGGGTAAATCCGCCCGGTGGGATTATGGGGGGAATTGATGAGCACTGCCGCGGTCTTTTCCGAAAGCCCCTCCTTGATAGCGGGAATGTTCAGGTTGAAATCCGGGAGCGTATCCACTTCCACCAAACGACCTCCATGATTAGACACGTAGGCCTTGTATTCCATGAAATAGGGCCGGGAGACGATTACCTCGTCCCCTGGATTGAGTATGGCCTTGAACACCACATTAAGGCCCCCTGCGGCTCCTACGGCCATGACTATATGGGACCCGTCTAAGGTAACGCCCTGTTCCCGAGAGACCTTTCCTGCCAACGCCTCCCGGACCTCGGGATAACCGCCGTTGGGCATGTAGCCGTGGGATCCCTTTTTATCTTCCTTAGCTAGTTTAATGAAGACCCGATGAAAAGCCGGAGGAGGCTCTATATCGGGATTCCCGATGGAAAAATCAAATACCTTATCCGCTCCATAGTGTTTTTTGAGCTGATTTCCTTCTTCAAACATTTTTCGTATCAATGACGCTGAACCTAGGGCTTCTCGTATCGAACCGGCAATAGGCATATATACCTCCATTTTTTTGAGTATATTTCATAGGATACGCTGAAGTAAACCGGGCGCGGCCCTTAGCCAAGGTTCCTCAGGGACAAAAATATGTTCCCTGGGGCATAGACTATCCTCATTCCAGAGCGTTCTACGCAGGACTTCTGTATTTAAAATATGGTCCGCGAATTAAACCGTGGGGGTACACCAACTCCCGTGAATGGGGGAAAATCTGCGAACTTTTTATGTTGTACGGTTTTATTACAGCTTGAAGACTGAAATCCGTAAAATCCGTGGACTTTTCTAAAGGATTCAGAAGTACCTGTAGGAGTCCTGGTGTTCTATGCAGGTTCTAGAGTATGCTATGAACCTTTTATAGTGCTCTATCAGCATTTCATAGAGTTCTATGAGCCTTCTGTAGAACCCTGCCAAACCACGGTTCCGGGGAAAGGCTCACTGGCCCTGTTCCTGCGGATTTCCTCTTTCCATACTAAAGGCCGGTACAGAACCCTAGCGCAGCGGGAATCCGCCCGTACTAGGAAGAACCTTGCGCCCGGGATCTTCGAGCCTTCCCCCTTACAACCAGAGGTATACCCGATGCAAGTAGGTACAGATAAACCAGGTTCCTATACACAGGATCATCAAACCAGGGAAGGGGCTTATCCAGGTATCGGCCCCTAAGAGCATGTTCCTTCCCATTATGACGAAGAGAGAACCGATACCGATAAAAATATATTCCTTAGCCCCCCTGGAATAGGCTGCAATAAAGAAGCTCACCACGGTTATTAAGGCTATGCCTCCTTCAAGGATTCTGAACATGCCAGGGTACCCGCTTATCATACAGAAACTGCTGTCCCAGGAAAGCCCGTCAATGGGAATTCCCCGGGTGATCACCAAAGTACTAAAGATGATGATCCAGATCATGATACTTTGTTTCTGGATTTCTAGGCCTGCAGCGTAAACACTGGCTACAAACAATGAAAGAATACCCACATACCGGCCAAAAAGGAGTACTCTGGAGGCCATGATGAGGTACAGACTGGGAAGTTCGTATTTTAGTTTTAAGGGTACCATGATACGGCTGCCTTCCAAGGCAAAAGAAAGCACAAACAGGGCAATGTAGAAGATCTCCGGAGAATAGGTTTTTTCAAAGTACTGGTAAATAATCACCATGGTGACGCACGCATAGAGCATGGCGCAGATCATGGAAACAAAGGGCACATACGGATTAGGCTGTAAAAAATACGCCCCCAGGGCCTGGAAAATTCCCGAGGATCGCCGGGCCATTTCTGCCAGTACCGCAGGATAGACCGGCATTATGGAGAAGGCGGTGATACCCACGCCGATCAGGACCAGGAAAGCGATACCGATTTCCCCTTTGAAGAGGGTGTTCCTTTCTGACAAAGTCATAATCTAAACATAAACTACCAAGAGGGGTAACTCAAGCCGTCAGATCCCTTAAGGGGTATAGGTTTTTTCCGATAATAATTAAGTACTAGAGGTTGTTTCAAAATGTCACATCGTAAAGTTGGTTCAATAGAGGAGGCTTTTATGGTTGAACACACTTGTTCCCTGTTTAGAAAGCAAATATTTGTCGATAAAACGTATCGCCCTCGTACATATCCAGAGGGTACAAAGCCCATACCTTTTAGAAGGGGATTTTCTTACCGAATCATCATGGGGTTGCTTTTTTGTTTGGGCGGATCCTATGTATGGGCAGGAGATATTGCATCCTATGTGGATCTGGGGTTTTCATCGGATGGAAAAACCTATATGTTTGCCCAGTATGGGGTGCAAGAGAAAACCTTACGGCCCTGGGCAGATTTATTTGTGGTGGATGTAGCTAAGAACGCCTTTGTAAGCGGCGGCAGAGTTTCCTTTGTTCATGATAGCCCGGTAAAAGCAGGTCAGGACGGTTCTGGAGCCTTGTACCGTATTCTTTCCCATAATACCGCCCTGGCGGATCGTTACGGAATCAATTACCTGCTGTTGGGACATGCCCTGTACCTTTCCTTGAATGGGGTGGATGCAGGGGTTTCAGGAGAAACCATAGAGTTTCATGATTTTGAGCCTGAAATTTTCTACAAGGCCCAACTGGTACCTACTATTGAAGGCAGCGGCAATGATTTAAAGTCCTCTTTTTTTATTACCCTGGAACGGACCCACAAGGACCGCTCCAGGATCCTCTATACCATAGGAACTCCCCAGGTGAAACGGCCGCTGATCAGCTCTTATCGGATTAAGAAGGTCATCGTCGCTCCCCAGTACAATTCCCTCATATTTGTGATTGAAATGAGAAAACAAGGGGACCAGGGGATAGATATCCGGTATATGGTAGAAGCAGTAACCCTGTAACCTATGCCCGATAGGGCCGGAAAACCTGGGTAATAGTTTTCCCTTCTTCCACAAGATACCGGAGATAGAGCTGTTTTTCCAACTGCAAGCGTTGCCAAAGCCCTTCCTTTTGCACCTCTGTGGCCATCCAAATAAATTCATCCCGGTCAAGAAGTTCCCGGACTTGGGCAAACATATAGGTTCCTTGGGGAAGTTCAATGACCTGGGGTCCTGCTAAGGTATCGGGGTGAAGAGGCAGGGTACCTGCAAACAGGACTGCTCCCAGGTAGGGATCTTCCGCAGGCTCAATGCTCAGGTACTGATCCGGGGCGAGGTCAAAACAGAAGAGGCTCTCTTCCGGTAAGTTCGTAGGGGTAAAGGGACTAAGGGTCTCATCTTTGCAGTAGACCAGAGGGGAACGAAGGTCCAATTGTAATATGGTGAGTGGATCCATGGTTTTTTAAGGATACTTAAAACCCTGAACTTAGAAAAGGTGAGCAAAGGGTTAGCCCGGATACAGGCAGCGCCATGAACAGCCATACCGGTCCCGGTCAGGGATACACCTTGGGCAGTACCGTTTAAAAATACCCTTGGCATTGAAGCAACCCGTATGCCTGAGCCTTTATAGATCCAGAGGTAAATGATGAACCAATACGGGTGTATACTCTTGGGTATAGGGGCGTTAGTCTTCGGTAACGGTTGTTCCTGTTCCTCTGAATCAGCCATTCAGCAGGTTCTGGGAATCAGCGCAGAAGCGCCGGTCTTTCTTGGGTGCAAGGCGGTTTCCACTCAGGAAATCTCCTTTCAATTTTCGCTTCCGGTAAGGGTGGTATCCCTGCACTTTGATCCTCCCCTGGAAGTTACATCCATCACCGAGGGCGCCCAGGTGGAGGTCATGGTGAACCAGGATCTCCAGGGAGGAGAAGCAGTAACCGTAAATATGCTGGTGGAAGACAGCCGGCGGAATACCCTGAACCTGCTTGTTCCCTTTAGGACCAAGAACGACCGGCTTCCCTTGTTTATGATTACCGAGCTTCGTACCGAGTATGCCAAGCCAAAAGCGGAATTCGTAGAACTGAAAACCCTAAGCCCAGGGAACCTGGGAGCTTTGCGGCTTTTCATTGCCAGCAATGGGGATAAACCGGTATTTGAATTCCCTCCCGTAGAGGTAGGCGCTGGGGAGTACCTCGTCATCCATTTACGCAGCCTGGAAGAAGGAATCCTCAACGAAACCGGCACGGATCGGGGCGCTTCCCATGGTACCGAAGCCTTCCCGGAATCCCGGGATTTTTGGGTTCCCGATACAAAGGAAAAGTTCAGAAAAACCGACGTGGTCTTTTTCATGGATCAAGATGACCGGATACTGGATGGGGTAGTACTCAGTGAAAACGCCGGTACCTCCTGGGCCAAGGCGGAATTGACTGAAGCGGCCAACCTGGTAAACAGCCAAGAGGAATGGCTCCCTTCTCCATATCCTCACGATGCAGTACCCAGCACGGGTACCACGGTTACGAGGAGTATTTCCCGGAATGAAGGGGTTCCTGATCGCAACAGGGCGGAAGATTGGTATATCACCGCCACCAGCGGGGTTAGCCCGGGTAAGGCCAATACCCTTAAACGCTATGTCCCCTAAGCATAAAGGACCTAACCGGATAAAGGCCTAGAGCAGTTCCAGGGGTACACCCTCCTGATGCTATGGATGTATCCGCTCCATAGGGTACTTGATATTCCTGATCCCTCTATGCTAATCTTACGAACCATGTTTTTTCAAAATCCCAAGGATTTTGAAAGATTCTGGGATTTTAAAAGGATTTTTTTGACTAAAAGGAAACCATGCGTATGAAGCCATTTGCATTGTCACTGCTCTTAGGAGCCCCTGATGCCGCTGCTGCGGGGACTGGGCCGGGGTCGTTTATTTCTACCCTCGTTCCCTTTGCCATGATTATTGCTATTTTTTACTTTCTTATTATTCGTCCCCAGAACAAAAAGCAGAAAGAAACCCAGCAGATGCTGAGCGCCCTTAAAAAAGGAGACAAGATCACCACCATTGGAGGCATTCATGGGGTGATCCAAAGCGTTAAGGAGAATTCGGTCATCGTGAAAGTTGACGAAGATACCAAGATTGAATTCAGCCGCAACGCTATTTCCGGAATCGAAGCCCAGGTAAAGGAAGAGAAGATCGAAAAACTGGAAGAAAAGAAAGAAGAAGGGGCAGAAAAAAAGGACGAACCCGCAGAACCATCGAAACCTAAGTTCAGTCTTTTTCGTAAGTGAACGGGGTCCCGGTGCAATCCTGGTGTAGGTGTATAAAGAAGAATAGTGGAGCGAAGCTATGAGTAAAAGGTATCGGTTTATCATCATTCTGGTAACGGTGGTGATATGTTTTGTTTTCTTGTATCCTACCATACGCTGGTACTACATGGTGCCCAAGGAAGATAAGGCCCAGGCATTGAGTTCCCGGGAGCAGATTAAGATCTATGCTTCCCAGACAGCTCAGGCGGATTTACAGCAGCTTATCGAAACGGCTCAGACCGGCGGGGATGTACCGCCAGGTTTGTCTCCGGTGGTTTCTACAGCCAAGCAGATCCAGCGGGACGCAAAACTTCCAGCGCCGCCTCAATGGGATGCGGGGGCAGTGCTTTCTACTTTTTCCAGCAGACGGGAAGCCCTGGAGATGATTGAAAGCAATTACCGGGAAAAAATATTTAAACTCAAGGACCTCCAGAAAAATGCGGTTCAGTTGGGGCTGGATCTTTCAGGGGGGCTCAGCATCGTATTGCAGGCTGATATGGACGCTCTGAAAGAGCGGCTTGGCCGGAATTTAAACGATGATGACCGGGAAGACGCGGTAAACCGGGCATTGGAAGTGCTCAACAGCCGGATCGACCGCTTCGGCCTCACTGAACCGGTGATCCGTCGCCAAGGAGCAGACCGGATCTACGTGGAAATTCCCGGCACTGCTGATCCTGAACGGATCAATTCCATCATCATGGGTAAGGGAGGGCTTGCCTTCCATTTGGTAGATACCGAAGCAGCCGCGACTTTTAACAGTTATTATACTGCCCATCCTACAACGACCTTTGATAGTCAGGGTAATCTCCTGGATCCTACTATTGTGCCTTCTGATGTGCATATCCTCGGGGTTTATACCAAAGACCAATATGGCTTGGATGAATTTATCGGTTATACCGCGGTGAAAAAGGAAGTGGGTCTTGACGGAAACCATATCAAAAACGCCTTGGTGGAGCGCAATAACTTGGACGGTAAACCTGAAGTTACCTTCATGCTGGATTCCGAGGGAGGGGAACTCTTCTATAAACTCACTTCGGCCAATGTAGGAAAATCCTTGGCTATTGTGCTGGACGACCGGGTGAAATCTCAGGCCACTATCCAAACCGCTATCAGGGATGCGGTACGGCTTACCGGGTTTAGCGCAGATGAGGCGAATAATATCGCCCTCACCCTCAGAACCGCAGCGCTGCCGGTGGAACTGGAAGTGGTTACTCAGCAAAGCATCGGCGCCTCTTTGGGAGAAGACACCATACGCCAGGGTCTGTATGCCCTGGTGGGAGGCCTTGTGGCGGTTATGATTTTCATGCTTATGTACTATAAAGGGGCGGGTATTAATGCGGTGATTGCCCAACTCTTGAATATTTATTTCATGTTCAGCGTGCTCTCCGCTTTTAACTTTACCTTGACCCTGCCGAGTATTGCCGGGTTTATCCTGACCATCGGTATGGCAGTGGATGCAAATGTGATTGTGTTCGAGCGAATGAAAGAAGAACTGCGTTTAGGGAAGAGTCGCAAAGCTGCCATTGATGCAGGGTTTGACAAGGCTTTCTGGGCCATCATGGACTCCAACATCACCACCTTTATCGCGGCGCTGTTCCTTTCCCAGTTAGGATCCGGTCCGATCCAGGGTTTTGCCGTAAGTCTTGCCATAGGGGTGTTTTCCTCGGTGTTTACTGCCCTCTTTGTTTCCCGGCTTATCTTTGATTTTGATACCGATGTCCTGGGAAGCAAGCGGCTTTCCCTTAGTTGGAGGACCAAATAATGAAACGGATCATACCATTTTCTAAGTATTTCGTACCTGCCATGATATTCTCAGGGATTTTGATCGTCATAGGCTTAGTTGGCTACGTGGTAAAAGGGGGATTCAATCTCGGAGTGGATTTCCAGGCAGGGCTGCTCCAGGAGATTCAGTTTGCCCCTACGGCGTTTCACTTAAGCTATGACGGCCGGGGTAACGCAGCCATTTCTTTTAACCGGAACAATCTGTATATCGTGATTTCCGGTTCAGGGCTTGAAGGGGTAACCCATGAGTTCCCCTTTAGTACCTTTGGAACCACTGATTCCTTGATAGCAGGGCTTTCCGGTATAGAAGGCATACATGCCATCGGAGTAGCGCCGGGTACTACTCCCAGCCGGTTGTTGGTGCAAAGTGCCCAAGGGAACCCGCAACTGGGGGTGGATCCCTTTGTAGTGCATTACCTTCCTCCTGATGCAGAACCTATCGCCATTGAGGATGTCCGGGAAACCCTCTCCCCTTTAGGCACGGTTTCGGTACAAGTTCTGGGAGCAAGTTCTGAGCGCCGGTTCATGATCCGTATGGAAGACCAGGAAATCCAGGGGAGTGAAGGGGTATCTGCGGAAAAAATCATCCGTGCCTTGGAAACCCGGTTCGGCGCGGGTGGAGTGGCAGTAACCCGGGCCGACTATGTGGGTTCCCGGTTTTCCAAACAGTTAACCGATCAGGTGGGTTTGCTTATGGCCTTGACCCTCCTTTTAATCACGATTTACGCTTCCATACGTTTTAAGCCGCAGCTTGCCATTGGCGCGGTCCTGGCTATAGCCCATGATGCCCTCATCATCGTGGCGTTTGTTACTTGGACCCGGATGGAATTCAATACCACCACCATCGCGGCGATTTTGACCATTCTGGGGTATTCGATAAACGATACGATTGTTATTTTTGACCGGATCCGGGAAACCCTTCGCATCTATCCAGAGGCTCCTTTTGAAGAGGTGCTGAACCGGGCCCTTACCGAGACCCTGAGCCGTACTGTCATCACCACGCTCACGACCATGCTGGCGGTCTTGTCCCTCTTTATCTTTACGACTGGTTCTATGAAAGATTTTGCCCTGGCCCTCTTGGTGGGGATGATTTCAGGGGTTTATTCTACCATCTTCATTGCTTCAGGGTTTGTCAATTTGTGGACTATCCATGCAAAAAAACGGACCAAGAAAAAGTTCGCCGGGGTACCGGTAGCGTCTAAGGCCTAAGCCTGCCATAGAAACGAAAGGGCAGATGAAACTGATTAAGGCCGAAGTCCTGGGGTATTGCATGGGGGTACGCCGGGCAGTAACTATGGCCGAGGAAGCGGTAAAGGCCGCTGCCGGTGTTCACCGGGTATACACCTTGGGACCCCTGATCCATAATCCCCAGGTGTTGGAACAGTTCCGTAGGCAAGGGCTGGAAGTGCTGGATGAGACGGAGCTTCCTGAGGAGCTTAAGTCCTCGGTAGTGATTATCAGGGCCCACGGGATCACCCCGCAACTGGAAACTGCCTTGGCTTGCAAAGGGGCCTGTCTCGTGGATGCTACCTGCCCTACGGTCAAAAAGAGTCAGATGAAAGCCCGTTCCCTTACCGATGCGGGGTACCGCATATTTCTTGCCGGGGAACGGTACCACGGGGAAGTGATCGGTATCCAAGGTTATGCTCCGGCTTGTCTAGTGGTTGGGAATCCAGGAGAAGCCCAGGAAAAGGCGGAAATCCTCTACCGCAGGGCCCCTACTGCCAAGACCGCGCTCCTAGGACAAACCACTATTGCCCCGGATGAATACCAGGGTATTGCCCAGGCAATTCAAGCCTATTTTCCCAATCTGGAGATAATCGATACGATCTGTAAGGCCACGAGGGACCGGCAGCATGCCTTAAGCAAACTCTGTCTTCAGGTGGATGCCCTGTTAGTGGTAGGCGGAAAGGAATCGGCCAATACCAGGCGGCTCCTTGCCATTGCCCAGGCTCAGGGAAAACAAGCCTGGCTGGTGGAGAGGGTCGCCGGGATTCCCCCAGAGATACGGGCATACCCGGTCGTGGGCCTGGCTGCGGGGGCATCGACCCCGGATGAACTCATCGATCAGATTGCGAATGTTTTAACAGGGCGTGTAAGTCCATGAGGGCCGGCTCTCCAGAAGCAGGCTAGGTATTCTCCTCTGAAAAAACCGCAAGACCTTACGTTATGTAATCCTTTGCCATGATAAGGTATAGAAAACTTCCGGTGGTTTGGAGGCCTCTTGGTTTCCCTTAACACTCCACGTCCGGCTTTGCTGCAGGCAGCCCTCTTTTCAGAGGTTTTTCAGTTTGATAAAGCCAACCGGTCTATCGTACCCCTGAAGCATAGGGCTTGGGCTGCCCATGCAGCACATGCGGAAGGGCCAGTATGCGCTGAAGGGGGGGTAGGGTTTGTTCCCGCAAGGGAAAAAAGGTATTGACACAATGGATGAGAGGGGGTATAGTGGAATTCGCAGCCTTGGAGAACCGTGAAAACCCGGAAAATTGCCAGGGAGGTATGCGGAAATTATAATTCCTTACAGGATAAGGAATTATAAGAAAAAAAAGAGGAGTAATCGTGTTATTGCATGAAAAATGCCGAATTTACAAGGAGGTATGCGGAAAGGGCCTTATAAGTCATTGTAATATAAGGAGTTACGAGGGGTAC
>JAITAI010000083.1 GCA_031284195.1 Treponema sp. | reverse complement strand
AACCGTGTCAGCAGGGGCATCAGCAACATCTCCTATGGCGCTACCTGGACGCTGCAAAGGGATGGAGCCGCAGGCCGCTTGCGGCTCATTCAATGCGGCCATAACGATACAGCTTGTGGTATCTTCGGGATTAAATTACGCTTTTGCCTTTTGGCACAGTGGATACTGATTCCGCTGCTTACGACAGCGGTTATTATGAGCGCATATCCGGGACAGAGCCGGCCGGTAACTATACCGGTTTCAAGTCCCGGCGGCCATTTTATTGAGATAGGGTAGGAAGAACAATGGAGGAAAAGACGGTTCTGATTGCGCATAGGTTAGGGTCATCCCAAGCTATAGGAGCGCGCGGAAAGAGAGGCGGGAGCGGGGTACGCTGCTCCTGCGGGGGAGGGCCGAAGGGCTGGCCCCTTTGCATTTTCTTCGCTACCTTGGCAGCAGACTCCAAAAGGCAGGTTCCTTCCACAGGAACAATCCGGGGATACTACTCAGCAGGATAAACCCATAGAATTTACTCATTCTTTATGGTAAAAGAATGAGTAAACGGAGCCTGTTTTTTACCGCTTTACCTAAGTCGTTATTTTACAAGGAAATATGAATTTCTTGTGTTTATCCTGACTACTTAGCCACTTCCCTTCTCACAGGGCAGTGTTTCATAATATACTTTATCTAGAATCTAGGGTCTTTTAAAAATAAAAAGTTACTGTTCAAAAGGCTTAAGGAAAAAACCAGTTAAAGGACTGTTTTTTCCTTTATTGTTTCAGTATTGTTTAAGCAGTCTTTTTTAGAAGCTTGCGCTTTTGAAAAAGGCCGTTGTCCTACACCATTATAGAGGAGTGATCCGTACATGAAAGAAACGTGTCTCATGTTTGCCCAGTACCATAAAGCAGGTAATCAAGCGGTCCTTTCCATTCTCCAAACCCTTTCCCCGAAAGAACGGGAAAAAGAACGGGGAAGTTACTATAGGAGCCTTTCCGGACTGGTCCGGCATATAGGGGAAGGAACCCTCTTTTTTCAGGGGCTCTTCAAAACAGCCCTATCCCATAAAGCCCTTGCCCTCAAGGCCCTGGCTGCCTCGGAATCCCTTACTATCCCCCAGGATACGGCTGCTGAAGCCTCATGGAAAACCCTGGTTAGGGTTTTTGAAACCCTGGATGAGGGACTTATTCAGGCAGTATCGGCCTTGGATGAGCAGGATTTCACCATTCCCGTCCAGTGGTATGGCAAAAACCCTGATAAGGTGCCCTTGTATTTTCTCTTGCATCAGCTCACGATGCACGGAACCCATCACCGGGGCCAGATTGCTCAAATCCTGGATGAACTGAAGATCTCCAATGATTATTCCGGCATTAATGCGGCGTTTTTACCGCCCCAGGTTTTGCCTTAGTAAGCCCGGAGGGTGTACGTTTTATGACGGATCAGGAGATTTTAAGCCATATTGACCATACCCTGCTCAAGGCCAGCGCTTCCTGGGAGGATCTGATCACCCTCTGTAACGAGGCAGTGCAGTATAAGACCGCTTCGGTGTGTATCCCTCCCTCCTATGTTAAGCCGGTCCACGAAACCTACGGGAATACCCTGACCCTTTGTACGGTGATCGGGTTCCCCCTGGGCTACAGTGTGAGTTCGGTAAAAGCTGCGGAGACTGAACAGGCCCTGGCTGATGGAGCAACGGAGATCGATATGGTGATTAATATCGGCGACGTGAAGAATCGCCGGTTCGACCGGGTTCTCGATGAAATCACTGCGCTTAAAAATACCCTGGGAGACCGGATCCTCAAGGTTATTGTGGAAACCTGCTATCTCACGGTGGAGGAGAAGATCCGCCTTTGCGGGCTGGTAAGCACCGCACAAGCGGACTACATCAAAACCTCTACAGGATTCGGTACTGCCGGCGCGGCCCTGGAGGACATTCACCTGTTTAAAAAACATATCGGTCCCCAGGTTAAGATCAAGGCTGCCGGAGGGATCCGGACCAGGGAAGACTTGGAAGCCTTCTTGAACGCAGGGTGCCACCGCATTGGTACCAGTTCTGCAGTAGCCTTGTTGACCGGCGGCCCTGGGAAGGCCCATTAAGGAGTACATGATGCCACAAAAGGTATGCATACCGCAGGTATGCCCACCGCAGGTGTTGATTTTATGCGGCGGCTGGGACGGGCATGAGCCGGAACTCATAAGCCAACGGTTCACCCAATTCTTGGAATCCCAGGGTTTCCAGGTTACAGTAGCCACTTCCCTGGATGTATTAGAGGATAAAGAGCGGCTTATGGCCTTAGACCTCTTTATTCCGGTGTGGACCATGGGGCCGGAACTCCCCAAGCCCTATTTTGAGCCGCTGCTGGAAGCTATCGGTTCCGGGGTGGGCCTTGCCGGTTGTCATGGGGGTATGTGCGATGCCTTCAGGGCCAATGTGGCCTGGCAATTTTTGACCGGCGGTAACTGGGTGGCCCATCCGGGCTGTGACGGCGTTCCCTACCAGGTCAACATCAAGAGCAGTTCCAATCCCCTCACCGAAGGGATTAAGGATTTTGAGGTGGTTTCTGAGCAGTATTACCTGCATGTAGATCCGGCCAATGAAGTGCTGGCTACTACCCGTTTTCCCACGGTTCCCTGGTACCATAACGCCAACGGCGTGGTGGATATACCGGTGATCTGGACCAAAAAATGGGGTCATGGCCGGGTGTACTACAATTCCCTGGGGCATCATAACGATGTGTTTGATATTCCCGAAGCCTGGGAACTCATGAAGCGGGGCCTCCTCTGGGCTGCAGAGGGTAAAAAGATTGCAGTGGAGCAAGGACTTAAGGTGGATCTATTTAAGAGCGACCAGGGGATGTATTAGTTTGAGATTGAAGGAAAAAAAGAAAGATGGACAAGAAAAAAGATAGAAAATAAGGAGGAAACTGAAGCAATGGAAAAAAAGCGTATCGGTGTGGCAGGCGCTGGAAAAATAAGCGGTATTTATCTCCAGAACTTACAGGGTATGTTTGGGAAACAGGTCATCCTCACCGGGATAACTGACCTCGTAGAGGAACGGGCCAAGAAGGCCGCTCAGGAGTACCATATCCGCTGTCTAAAGGATATAGATGAACTTATCGCCTGTACTGAAGTGGACATTGTCCTCAACCTCACCCAGCCTCAGTACCATTATGAGGTTGCCCTGGCTGCAGTACGAGGGGGAAAGCATGTGTACAATGAAAAGCCCCTCTGCGTCAGCCGGGAGGAGGCTGGGACCCTCTTAAAGGCCGCCCAGGAACAGCAGGTCCGGGTAGGCTGTGCGCCGGATACTTTTCTCGGTGCAGGAATCCAGACCTGCCGCAAACTCATTGATGACGGTTGGATAGGCCGTCCCCTGGCTGCGGTGGCGTTTATGATGAACCACGGCCATGAGCATTGGCACCCGGATCCAGCCTTCTACTATAAAACCGGAGGAGGGCCTCTCTTTGACATGGGACCCTATTACCTTACCGCTTTGGTGAACCTCTTAGGCCCCATTGCCCGGGTTTCGGGTTCCGCGCAACAGAGTTTCAAGACCCGGACCATCACCAGCGAACCCTTGAACGGACAGGTCATCACCGTGGAGGTACCCACCCATATTGCAGGGGTCTTGGATTTTGTCTCCGGTGCAGTGGGGACCATCATCACCAGTTTCGATGTGTATGCCCATTCCTTGCCGTACATCGAAATCTACGGCGATGCAGGTACCCTAAAGGTTCCAGACCCCAATACCTTTGGTGGACCGGTCTTGGTCCGCCGGGGCACGGCAGAGACCTGGCCGGAAATTCCCCTGCTCAAGGGCTTCCCGGAAAACAGCCGGGGCCTTGGGCTAAGGGATATGGCCGAAGCCCTCGGTGAAAACCGGCCCCACCGGGCTTCTGGGGAACTGGCCTATCATGTGCTGGAAGTGATGCACGGCATCCATGAGGCTTCTGCTTCGGGCACGTATTACCCGGTGCAGAGCGTCTGTTCCCGGCCTGAACCCATGGTATAGGCCTAGTAAGAAACCGGTGATACGATGCCCAAAGAACAGGTCCTTTTAAGTGAAATCTTCGGCCCCGTGATGATCGGGTCTTCTAGTTCTCATACTGCCGGGGTGAGCCGGATTGCGTGTCTAGCCCGGAAGATCTTTGGTACTGCTCTGCAAAGGGCAGTGATCCGTTTTTACGGGTCTCTGGCTGCTACCTGGAAAGGGCATGGTTCAGGGGAGGGGATGCGGCAGTGGCCGGTCTTTTGGGTATTTCCCCGGAGGATGAACGGCTTTTCCGAGGCTGCGCCATGTTAGCGGAACTTCAGGCCCAGGGGAAAGGGTTTCCCCTGGTCATCAAGACCGTGGCTGAATTACCTCTATCCTGGCATCCCAATAGCCTGGTCCTGGAACTCTATGGAGCACATACCTTGATCATGCAAGGCTCAAGCATAGGCAGCGGTTCTATCCAGATTGACGCCATTAACGGCTATGGGGTGCATCTTTCCGGAGAATCCGAAGCTATCCTGGTGTTACACTACGATGAGATTGGGGTCATTGCAGAAGTAACCCATATCCTGGCAGCCCATCACATCAATATAGCGGCCACCTCCAGTCACCGCAAGGAACGGGGGGCGAGGCCTTATTGGTGGTCGAAACTGACAGTCCCATTCCAGTTTCCATCATCACCCAAATCCAAAAGCTATCCTCGATTTATCGGATCCTCCCCATGCCGGCGCTGGCCCTTTAAGAGGAGGAGAGGAGTAAAAAATGCAATTCCGGTTTCATACCTTTTCTGAGCTTGAAACGATATTGCACGCTGAAAAGATCCCTGCTCCAGAGTACGGAATCAAACGGGAAGCCTTCATGTCTGGAATGTCAGAAGCGCAAATCCTCGCTGAGATTGACCGGCGTATTGCCGTTACCCGGAAGGCCTTGATCAAAGGACTGGAAAATCCCCAACATTCCCGATCCGGACTGACCAAAGGGGCCGCAGTAGCCTTTGCTTCATCAAGTCGACACCTCATCCGGGATGATCTGTTCACCCGATCTCTGGCCTATGCCCTGGCTATCAACGAGGTAAATGCCTGTGGAGGTAAGGTTGTTTCTTTTCCCACTGCCGGTTCCTGCGGTATTGTACTAGGCGTCATCTGGGTTTGGTGGGATACTAGGGAGAACCAGGCACGTGAAGGGGCCATCGGTACCGTTTGTCCCAGGGATTCCCCTGATGAAAAATATGATTCCCGGTTACGGGACGCCTTTTTAGTGGCCAGTCTGACCGGGGTCATCATAGCCCAGGGCGCGACCTTGGCCGGTTCAGAAGGAGGCTGTCAAGCGGAATGTGGCGCTGCAGGAGCCATGGCAGCCTGTGCCTTGGCGTATCTGGAAGAACAGTCTTTGAAGGCGTGTTTTTCTGCTGCTGCCTTATCCCTGAAGAATTTCCTGGGTCTGGTCTGCGATCCGGTGGCTGGACTGGTAGAGGTTCCCTGGGTGAAACGGAATGCCTTTGTAGCGGCCAATGCCCTTACGGTAGTGGATTTGACTTTATCTAGCATTGAGAGTATTATACCTTTTGATGAAATGGTTTGGGCCATGAAACAAATTGGGGATAACCTGCCGGGATCAATAAAGGAAAATTCCACTGGTGGTTTGGCGATAACACCCACTGGTTTAGCCTTTAAGCAGGCCTTGGAGCGTTGATACCTAACAATACCTGAAGGGTATGCAAAACCCGCTGGGTTTTGAAGAGGGTATGATTTTTTATACAAAGGTAGTTTCAAAATCTGACCTTTTGAAACCGCCTCTATATAGTAAAGAGAAAAATACAAGACCAAGAGGGGGAGAAGGGAAAAGTATGGGGAACCGCTCATTACCAAACAAAGGACTGAGTATATACACTGACGGAGGCTGTTCTGGTAATCCGGGGCCTGGAGGGTGGGCCTATGTCATCGTTGAAATCAAATCCACTGCTCGGGGAATTGCTGGGGAAGGGAAGACCGGAGTGCCAAGCATCATTGCTGAAAAATGGGGAGCTGCAAAAAATACCACCAATAACCGGATGGAATTGTGTGCAGCCATTGCCGCGCTGGAAGCGCTGTCAGAATTAAACGTAAACTCAAGACAGATAACAGTCTATACCGATTCCCAATACGTACACCACGGTATCAGTATCTGGATTCAGGCATGGAAAAAGAACGGCTGGAAAACCAGTGAGAAAAAACCGGTGAAAAACAAGGAACTGTGGGAGCGCTTAGATAAACTGACCGAGGATTTTTCCCTTACCTGGCAATGGGTTAAGGGTCATGCAGGTAATGAATTTAACGAGCGCTGCGATCGGATGACCCAAAGAGCCATTGCTTCGTTATAAGCGGGTGCAGGGTTCCTTGGTACTACATGGATACGAGAAGCGCCTTCGTATTTTAGGGGGTTTTAGCCCCCTATTTTTTTACGCAGCTCTACCATCCCGTATACCCGTGATCAGGCCTCCTGCAAGAAGCCTCCCACGGTCCACAAGTTAAGCAAAAGAGACGCAAAAAGGTCCGCAGATTACCCGGATTTTTGTACCCCCATTCGTCTTTAAATCGGTGATAAACCGTGTAATCTCTGGACAGGAATTCTTAACTTGTGGACCGTGAGAAGTCTCAGGGTTCCTGGTTTTATACAGAAAAACGTGAACACCGCGAAAGCCCCCTCATGGTCACGGATTATGCGCCCATAGGAGCGTCAATTCGGGTAATGCACGGGCTTTTCTCCGGTATTTCTTGGGTTATTACGCTTTTATCGTACTTTGTAGATCATCACCTCTTTCCCTATTCCGCCGATTCCTTATACCCTAGGGATATGGAGGAATCGCATGAAGTTAAGCCGATTCGGGGATTATGGGGGACAGTATATCCCGGAAACCTTGATGAACGAGATCAGCCGTTTGGAAAAGGCCTATGCCTTTTATACAAATGACCCGGAGTTTAACGTGGAACTGGCAGGGTTGCTCAGGGATTATGCAGGAAGGCCCTCGCTTTTGTATTACGCGGACAAGATGACCCGCGACTTGGGGGGAGCGAAGGTGTACCTGAAACGGGAGGATCTGAACCATACCGGGTCTCATAAGATCAACAATGTCTTGGGCCAGGCGCTTTTGGCAAAGAAAATAGGCAAAACCCGGCTCATTGCGGAAACCGGGGCAGGTCAGCATGGGGTTGCGGCAGCTACTGCAGCGGCCCTCCTGGGACTGAGCTGTGAAATCTTTATGGGGGAAGAAGATATGGAGCGGCAGATCCTCAATGTCTACCGGATGCAGCTCTTAGGGGCGCAGGTACACCCGGTAAAGACCGGTACCCGGGTTCTGAAGGACGCGGTGAATGAGACCATGCGGGAATGGGTGAGCCGGGTGGAGGATACCCATTATGTGCTGGGCTCGGTGATGGGGCCCCATCCCTTCCCAAAGATGGTCCGGGATTTCCAGAGTGTCATCGGTAAGGAGGCTCGGCAGCAAGTGCTGGAAAAAGAGGGGAAGCTCCCTTTGGCGGTGATTGCCTGCGTAGGCGGAGGCAGTAACGCCATAGGGCTTTTCTATTATTTTATCCCGGATAGCAGCGTCAGGCTCATTGGCTGTGAGGCTGCAGGGAAGGGTCTGGATACATCCCAACACGCCGCCACAATTAGCCGGGGGAGGGTGGGTATTTTCCACGGGATGAAGTCCTATTTCTGCCAAGATGCAGAGGGGCAGATTGCGCCGGTCTACTCGATTTCCGCAGGGCTGGATTATCCGGGGATAGGACCGGAACACGCCTACTTGCATGACACGGGCCGAGCAGAATATGTGGCAGTTACCGATGAGGAAGCAGTGGCGGCTTTTGAGTACCTGGCAGCTATGGAGGGGATTATTCCGGCGATTGAAAGCGCCCATGCAGTGGCCTATGCCCGTAAACTTGTCCCAACCCTGGATAAGGCGGGGAGTATCATCATCTGTATTTCCGGGCGGGGGGATAAAGACGTGGCCTCGATTGCCCGGTATCGGGGGGTTTCGATTTATGAGTAAACTGTATGAGGCTTTTCAAAAGGCCAAGGGAGGCACGGCTTTTATCGGGTTCGTAAGCGGCGGAGATCCGTCCTTGGAGCAGAGCGGTGACTTTGTTTTGGAGATGGTCAGAGCAGGAACGGACATTGTGGAGATTGGGATTCCTTTTTCTGACCCTATTGCCGAAGGCCCGGTGATTCAGGCGGCCAATCTCCGAGCCCTTAAGGCAGGAAGTACCCCAGAGCGGATCTTCCGCTTGGTAGAAGGGCTGCGGCAGCAAACCCAGGTGCCTCTGGTGTTGCTCACCTATGTGAATCCGGTTTTTCAGTATGGGTATGAGCGGTTTTTCAAGCGCTGCCAAGCGCTTGAAGTGGACGGCATCATTGTTCCGGATCTGCCTTTTGAGGAACAGCAGGAGGTGCGTACCGTGGCGGATCCTTATGGGGTAGATCTGATTTCCCTGATTGCCCCGACTTCCGCAGCGCGGATTCAGGAGATTGCAGCAGATGCCCGGGGCTTTCTCTATGTAGTGTCTTCCTTGGGGGTTACCGGGATACGGGGGAAGATTGAGACGGATCTAGCCGCATTGATTGGCGCAGTACGGCAGGTGAGCGCAGTACCTGCCGCAGTGGGATTCGGCATCAGTACCCCTGAACAGGCCGCTGCGATAGGGAAGTTTGCTGACGGGGTGATTGTAGGCAGCGCCATTGTCAAGATCATTGAAGAACATGGGGAAGATGCAGGAAGGTATATTTACGAGTATGTACGGAGGATGAAGGAAGCGCTGATCTGAGGCGGCCAAAGCCTGTCCCCTTATAAGGTTGGACTTTGCTGCCCCTGTCCTTAACGGCGAGGCGCCATTGAACCTTACCCGCTGCCCATGACGTACCTTTCAGAGCGTGGGGGTAAGGCCCTTCGCCCTTATTTTCTTTTTTTTCTTGAAACAGTAACCCTTCCCCCCATAGGGCTTCATAGTATGGGGGGACTGAGATTCTTCGAGCAATTTCCTCTTGATAAAGATCCTCCTGCTGGGTATGCTAGGCGAAGATGTATTTTATGCTAAGGATTACTGTATGTTGTTTACCCAAACCTTTATCCCCACCCTGCGGGAAGCTCCTGCAGATGCGGTTATTGCCAGCCATCGCCTCATGTTTCGTTCCGGGATGCTCCGAAAACTTGCCAATGGGCTTTTCGCCTACCTCCCCCTAGGGCTGCGGTCCTTTCGTAAAGTAGAAGCCATTGTCCGGGAAGAAATGGATGCTATCGGTGCGTTGGAGATAAAGCCCACGGTGGTGGTGCCTGGAGAACTCTGGAAGGAATCAGGCCGCTGGGAAACCATGGGAGATGCCATGCTCCGGGTGAAAAACCGGCTGGGAGGAGATTTTGTCGTGTCCCCTACCGCAGAAGAGGCCGTTACCAGCCTGGTTCGAGATGCCTTAGCCAGTTACCGCCAGCTTCCCTTGACTATCTATCAGATCAACACCAAATACCGGGATGAGATCCGTCCCCGGTATGGGGTTATGCGGGGCCGGGAGTTCATCATGAAAGATGCCTATTCTTATCATACTGATGAGGCAAGCCTGGATAAGACCTACCAAGCCATGGGTGCAGCGTATAGGCGGATTTTCAAACGTTGCGGCCTTTCGGTGATTCCAGTACGGGCTGATTCAGGCGCTATGGGGGGGAGCGATTCGGAAGAATTCATGGTCGAGAGCGCCATTGGGGATAATACCCTGATCCTCTGCCGGGACTGCGATTATGCTGCCAATGTGGAAAAAGCATCTTGCAAGGTAGAAGCTGCTTCGGCGGATTCCGTTCCCCAACCCCAGGATTCCGCGGTTCCGGCCCTTGAGCCTATCCATACCCCTGCGGTTAAGACCATCGAACAACTCTGTGCCTTCCTAAAGACCGATGCTCATAAGTTCATCAAGACCCTGATCTATCGGGCCCGTAACGCCGGTTTGGATCTTTCTGGAACTCCAGGAGCGGCTGGGCTGGTAAAGCGGAAATCTTCCCCTGAAGCGCCTGAGGTATATCCCGAAGCCTTCTTTGCAGTGGCTATCCGGGGAGACCTGGAGGTAAACGAGGTCAAACTTGCCGCAACCCTCAAGGCTTCGGAAGTATCCCTTGCTGCAGATGCAGAAGTGGAGCGTCTCACTGCTGCTCCCCTTGGCTTTGCCGGACCAGTGGGGCTCAAGAGCATTCCCCTGGTAGCGGACCTCACGGTTACTGCCATGCAGGATGGGATCGCCGGGGCTTTGGTAGCAGATACCCACTATGTTCATGTGGCCTACGGCAGGGACTTTGTCCCATGGCTTACTGCGGATCTGCGTACCGTGGTTTCCGGTGACCGCTGCGTCCTCTGCGGGGGAGAACTCTATGAAAAGAAGGGCAATGAACTGGGGCATATCTTTAAGTTGGGTTATAAATATACCCGGTCCATGCAGGTAAGCTACCTGGACGAAAGCGGACAGACCCACACCCCTTTGATGGGTACCTACGGTATCGGCATTGACCGGACTCTTGCCTCGGTGATCGAGGAACACCACGACGATGAGGGCATCATCTGGCCCATAGCAGTGGCGCCTTATCAGGTGATCATCATTCCCATTACCTACGCCGGTCCGGTGAAGGCTTTGGCAGATACCCTAGCCGCGGATTTGGAACAGAGCCGTATTGAAGTACTGCTCGATGACCGGAACGAACGGCCAGGGGTTAAATTCAAGGATGCGGACCTCCTGGGTATTCCCTACCGGGTGGTGGTGGGAGAAAAGAACCTTGCCCGGGATGTTCCGGTAGTGGAAGTGAAACGGCGCGGTGAAACAACCGTCCGACTCGTGGAAGTATCCAAGGCCGAAGCGGAACTGAGCCGCCTGGTGTATAGGGAATTAGGCTGCTGAATATATTCTGCTCATCAGCGGGGGCTTTTATTAGGGTGTTCCCTGTAGGGGGGGTAATAGGTTGATCCCTAGGAGTAGGGGATGCGATTATACGGCCATATCCTACATACAGGTATAGATCAACGGCGAAATCCCACCAATTACCGGCATAAAAACAACGAAAAAATGGTTTTTAGTATTTTTTTATAAAAATTAGCCATTAGGGTGTATTATGTTCACAACAACCCAGTAGACTGGTAATACCAGGAGGTTGTTATGAACCGGTATCGCCGGGATACATTTGCCCATCTCAAAGATAAAAGTTCTCAGCCAAATCTTATAAATCGTCGAGAGATAGAACCTTTGCTATTTAAAGCCTACGAAATCCTTAGATCCTATGAATGTGCCGTAGGATGCGTTGTTTCGGTCTTAGATAAAACCGGAAACAGCATAGAACTATCGAATTATAAGGATACGATTTTCTTTTGTGCCCTTTGTAGGAAATATTATGCTGACCCTAGCCGGGTGTGGACTGAAGATGAATATCCCTGTACAGGGATGCACCAGGACAGTATTGTCCAGGCCAAGCACCAGGGTGGTCCCTATATTTATGTATGTGATCTGGGTTTCATCTATTGGACCAGTGTCCTCTATTCAGGAGGCAGACAGGTAGGAGCCCTCATGGCCGGGAGGTTGCTCTTTGTTGAACGCGCCGAAGCGGTTGCAAGAATCCAGGCTCTAGGCAGGGGTGCGATTTCAGGTGATGAAGCCCTGGCCTATCTTATGGACATTCCTGAACGGACCTATGATGAGATAAAATCCATGGCCCAGATGCTCCAGTTCTGTACCGAATACCTGATCAACAGCGAGGATACTGATGAAGCCAAATACATGTTTGAACAAAAGTCCCAGCCAATTTCCTATTTGGATGACATAAACAAACCCCAAACCCCGGACACCGTGAATCCCGGTTATCCCCTGGATAAGGAACGGATGCTCCTGGCAGCGCTTCGACGGGGGGACAATGAAACTGGCAGGACTATTTTGAAGGAATTACTGGAACTCATTTCGATTACCAGTCCCGGTAATTTTGAGTTTATCCAGTTACGGGCCATAGAATTGGTAGTTCTCCTTTCCCGGGAGATCCTCACCGTGGACCGGTCCGAAGATAGCAAAGCCCTGGAAGCCAATAACCGGTACCTCAAGAAAATCCAAGAATCCCGGACTATCGAAGCATTGACCGAAACCATGCAGGCCATCATCGATCGCATGGCACGGCAGATTTTCTCGTTTCAAGGGATCCGGCATGCTTCAGCGCTTCGTAAAGCTGAACGGTTTATATGGGAAAACTACACCCGTAAACTGTGTCTTCAAGAAGTAGCCGATGCTTCGGGGCTTTCAGCTCCCTATTTTAGTACCATTTTTAAAGAAGAAATGGGAGAAAATCTCTCAAGCTATTTGAATCGTTTACGGGTAGAAAAGGCTGCGGCCTTGTTGACGGAAACCGATTTACCCCTTAACGAAATCGCCTGGACCTGCGGATTTGAGGACCAAAGTTGGTTCTCAAAGATCTTTAAAAGTTATACCAAGATAAGTCCCCGAAAATACCGGGAACAAGGAGGAGGCGCCATCTCTACGGTTCCTGAAGATGATTCCTACGGATACCCTCTCTCTTTAAGGGCTAGTAATTCTTTAACTGGTATAGAAACGATTGAAGATTATTCGGCTCATTGAAATAAATTACAATACAAGGAGACTGGAATATTTCAGTATGAATAGTGGGATGGTTCTCTAAAACCTTCCAGTAAGAATTATAGCCTAGACGTTTAGTTTTGAAAGGCTAGATTATTTTTGCCCCTATTCATTGAGTACGGCTATGATGAAAGAGAAGCAACAACCTGATAACAATACTATCGTTCAAAGCAAGACCGATCCTATCTTGCTCAAGGCTTATAAAATACTGAAGGTATATGCAAAGGCAACCGGCACGATGATCAGTGTTCACGATCATAATTATCTACCTATTCCTGAAGTATTCGATGAGATTATCAGCGAGAAGAATATCTGTTTGTACTGTACCGCGTATAAGAGGAATGCTACCATACATAAACTCCAGGAACTTACCATCAATCCTTGTAACGACCTGCATATTAATGCAATCAAGGAGGCTAACCGTTTTGGCGGTTCCTACATCTATATGTGCGAATTAGGGTTCATGTTTTGGACAAGTCCGATATATGCAGATGACCGCTTTGTAGGCGCCCTGTTGGGCACCGGTTTACTGGGTATTGATAGCGAAGAGTCCAGCGCACAGATGTATCTCATAGGAAATGGGGTAGTTCCCATGTCGGTACTCCAGGAAAAACTCGCTCCCTTTCCCCGGGGAGATGCAGAACAGATAAAGGCTCTGGCAGAACTCATGCTCATATTTGCCAAGTCTCTATCAGTAGGGAGTGATAATTATTATGAAACCCTGAAACGCCGTTCGGAACAGCAAAGTATCCTTTCGGCAAAAATCAAGGAACTTAAGTTCCAATACCCTACAGGAACTCCAGCGCCAGGGTATCCTTTGGACAAAGAACGGATGCTCTTGGCAGCCCTGAGACGGGGGGATCACGAAACCGGCAGGAAGATACTGAACGAACTGCTGGCGATTCTCCTATTTTCAAACCCGGATCATTTCAAGTACATACAGTTCCGGGCGATTGAACTGGTAGTACTGCTTTCCCGTACGAATATTGTCCCTGGTAATACCGAGAAGGTAATCCTGGAGACGAACAACCATTACTTAAAGCGCATTCAAAATGCCCAAAACATCGAAGAACTGACCGACATACTGCATTTAGTAGTAGAACATCTGGCGGGACAGATCTTCTCTTTTCAGGGAATACGGCATGCTTCGGCGCTCCGCAAGGCTGAGCGGTATATTTGGGAACATTATACCCGTAAAATAAGTCTTCAGGAAATTGCCAATGTCTCAGGACTATCTGCACCGTATTTCAGCACCATTTTTAAAGAAGAAATGGGAGAAAACCTCTCAAGCTACCTCAATCGTCTGCGGGTAGAAAAGGCCAGCCGTATGCTGGTAGAGACGGATCTCTCGTTAAGTGAAATCGCTGGGGCCTGCGGCTTTGAAGATCAAAGCTGGTTTTCCAAGATCTTTAAGACCTACATCGGGGTAAGCCCGGGAAAATACCGGGGACAAGGAGGCGATCGGTCTCCAGACCTATCGGAAGATCATCTTTCGGTGAATTACCGCAGGCTAATCAAAGAATAATACTGAACCGGGTTCAAAGCCCGGCCATTAGGAATCAGAGGACTCAGTCCACCGGACTTGCTTCTCTGGTTCGAGTCCAACATCAACAGGAGAGGAGAAGAATATGGTTGATTTACATAAAATTGCATTGAGCATTCAAGCCGGTAAGGCCAAGGAAACAAGCGAATTAATTACCCAAGCGGTTAATGAAAACTATCCTTTTGAGGATATCCTCAAGCATGGTTTAATTGCGGGTATGGAAACCGTGGAGCAGCGGTTCAGAAGACAGGAAATCTGTATTCCTGAAGTACTGGTGGTAGAACGGGCCTTAAATATAGGTATCAAGACCCTCACTCCCTATCTCCATGCCAGTGAAACCGCGGGAAAAGGTACGGTAGTGATCGGAACCGTCAAAGGGGATATACAGGATACAGAAAAGAACCTGATTTCCGTGATGATGCGGGGCCTCGGACTGCGGGTAATTGATCTGGGCGCTGCGGTTACCTCTGAACGGTTTATTCAAGCCGCGGAACATGAAAAGGCCCAGATCATCGCCTGTACTGCAGCCCGTACTACTACCATGCACCAGATGAAAACCCTGGTACAGGCGGTCAATACCGCAGGTATCAGGAATCATGTAAAGATCATGGTGAGCGGCGATCCGGTAACCGAACGGTATTGTGAGGTCATAGGAGCTGACCTGTATGCCCCGGATGTGGTAAGCGCTGCGGAAATAGCAGAGGCCCATTGTACCCATAGCACGGGAAATTAGACCAGCCTCAGCGCCTGTATAGGATGATGCACCGGTCAGGATGCATGAACAAATAAGAAATCTCTTAAAGAATCACTCAAAATATGAGTATACGTGATTGGCAAAGAGGAGTTTAAGAGGAGTCTTCTATGGCAGCAGTTACAGGGAAAACAACGACCCAGCTTATTGTAGTTACTGGTTTCTTCGGGTCTGGAAAAACGACGTTCTTACAGGAGGATATCAAAGACAGGGAAGGTTTAAAAAGGGTAACGGTTTTTAATGAACAAGGACAGTTTCAGGTTAAACCTGCGGGATCTTTCCCCGGATTCCTGAGTATGGGTTCATGTTTCTTAAAAACCATCCATAGCCTCCTGGCCTATGGGTATGATTATATATTGGTAGAAACTTCAGGGCTTGCCGAACCTTCGGTACTGAAACAACTGGTTATCAGTGCAGAAGCCCGGAGCAGTGGCAGACTGCAATTTAGAGGAATGATCTGTGTCATTGATACCCTCCGGTTCCTCAAATTAATCTCCACCATGACTTCCCTCTATGAACAGGTGATCTATGCAGACTGTTTTGTCCTTTCCAAGATCGATCTGGCAGAAGAAAAGGATCTGCATAGGATACAAACCACCCTTAAGGCGATGCGTCCCCAGGTACCGATCTTTATCCGGGATAGGCCCGAACTCTCATTCAGTACCATGCTCTCGGCCATACCAGTACAGCCCTTACACAAACCAATGTACTCGGAAAATAGAATACCTGAGATCCTACAGCCTACCTTGACAGTCCCGGAGGCAGTAGATTCTAGAGAATTACAGCAGTATGCCTGACTTGACATACTTCACCCTCAGTCCTCAGCGCCATACCGAGCGTAGATCCGGGAAAATGCCTCCTGATACTGGGTGAGGAGGAGTAATTCCCCTTCATAGCTCTTTTCCCCCAGGGTATCCCGAAGATCCCTCAGATAGGCGGCCAGTTCTTCAGTCTCCTGCAAGGCATCCTTCAGCGCCTGGAGAAGCCGGTTCTTGACAGCAGGTACCGGCCCTTCAGAGGCTTCCCTCAAGGGGATAAGTCCATTATTGTCGGCCCTAAAGGTTCGTTGAGGTTCAAGGGAAGAATCCTCATATTTTTTCAGGTTATCATAGGCTTGCTGGAGCTTTTGGATTTCCAGGGCCTGGTTTCCCAGGTGTATCAGCCCTCGTCCCAAGTGTATAAACCCTTCAGATTCTTGTATCCAGGGATGCTGGAGCTCCTTCCGGTTGATGAGGGCTGACGCCTTAAGTGCCACGGGGTAGGGACCTTGCCGGCAAAGAACATCGTCCTGATCCCGGTATTCCAGATACCAGGCGCCCAAGGGTATATCCACGGGCTTCTTCAAGAGCTGGGGTTGAACCTGCACTTCCGCGACCAGGGTTTTAATATCTTCATTATAGAGGGTACCCAGGGTATAGTGAACCGTCGTACCCAGGACCTGGTGTTCATAACCCCAGGTTTCCTGTAAACTCACCCCTTCGGCAAGCCTTAGTTCCACCTTGAGCATCCGGGCAGCGGGAAGTACCAGGCGGTCCAAGTGCCTGCCAAAGGTCTCTGCCATATCCTGGGGCTCTGAAATGAACCGGGCATTACCGCCTCCTATAAGGGCAGTATCTACCATGAGTTTGAAGTCCGCGCTCTCCCCTAGAGCAACCGTGGAAAGGGTGATGTCCTGGTTACGATACGTTTCCACTAAGCAGAGGATGTCGTTTTTGTTTTTATCCCCTGCATTATGATCGCCGTCGCTTAAACAGATGACCCGGTTGATATAGTCTTTGCGATAGTTTGCCGCCACTTGGGTATACCCCAGGGCCATACCTTCGTAGATATCACTTCTCCCGCCGATCTGCAGGGCGCTAACCTGATCCATGAAGCGCTGTTTATCCTCCGGGGTCTTCACCTGGGTCGGGGGGATGAGCACCTTGGCAGAGGCATCAAAGATCACCAAGGAAACCACATCCTCTGGCCGTACCTGATCCATAAAATCGCGGAACGCCGCTTTGACCCAGTCTATTCTCTTCTCTTCCCTCATAGAATTGCTCTTATCAATCACAAAGCCGATATTCAATGGAGGCAAGGTATGTTTGGCCCTGAGTCCCACCTGAAGGTACCCGGTAGTATCCCGAAGATCCCCGGCAGTGAACACCTGGATCGGACCTTCTCCTTGCAAAGGATAGTCATAAGCCCCCCGTGAGATATACTCATCTATCTGTATTGCTTGAGGAGGAATCACCTCCCTAAGCTCCACAGGAACAGAGGCGTCAGAGGAGGACCCGGATCCTTGGGCCGTTCCTCCAGAGAAGAGCGGTCCAGAGATACAGAGACCCAACATACTACACAAAAAAAGCAGGATCCTTGGCATAAAGCTACAAAACCCGGTTATTCCTGGGATGACCCTATTGTAAGAGTACCACTACCGTATCCCGTTTCCACCGTTGCGCTATATCCACCGGACTTTCGGCGGCAATATTTTTAATGGTTTTATTGGCCCCCAGTTCTATAAGGAGGGAAACGATCTCCGGTTTTCCTGTTTGCGCTGCCAAGTGCAGCACGGTATTCCCTGAAGGATCTTGGGCATTGATAGCCTTGTTGCTGTTGAAGAAGAGTTTAATGGCCTCATTACCTTTGGAGAGTACAAGCTGGGCCGGGGTTTTCCCATCCGCAGCAGTGGAAAAGATATTGGATCCCTTCTCAATGAGGAGTTGGGCCAATTCCCAGGCATTTTGATCCACCGTCAATCTGAGGGGGGTACGGCCTTCTGCATCCACTGCTGACACCCGTGCTCCTTGATCAATGATCAGTTGAATAGTACTCTTCGGCGCCCTATCCTGGATTGCGATATGGAGCGGGGAAAATCCATCATCATCAGGAACCGCGATCCGATCCTTGGTGAGGAGAAGGGAAACCATCTTGGGAGAACTGATCAAGCCGTTTCGGAACGGGGTCATCCCGCTGGAATTTTTTGCATGAATTGAGGTGCCTAAGCGTAACAAGAGTTTAACCAAGTCCTCCTGCTCGGTAATCACCGCAATGTGGCAGGGAGTATCCCCCCGGTCATTGCGGATAAAGGGATCCGCTCCCTTATTCACGAGCCGTTCCACGGTTGCACTCGGCCCTCCTGCCAAGGCAGCTTCCATGAGGGGGGTGTTTCCCTCTGCATCCCGGACTTCCAAATCCGCTTTGTTGGCGATGAGTATGGTTTCCAGGGGGGTGATTCCCAACCGTACCGCGTCATGTAAAGGGGTCTTCCCGTTTAAGGCATGGCCATTGATGTCTATTCCCGAAGCAATAAGCTCTTCTGCGGCTTTTGGGGCATTCCAGCGAACCGCCGCATGAAGGGCTGAATTACCGAGAATATCCCTGGTGGTAATGAGGGATCCCTTGGACTTTAAGACCCGGATGGTAGAAGGGGAATCAATCTTAACCGCTGCAAACAGCGGGGTCTCTCCGGTGGCATTGGTCGCTTCAGGATTTCCCCCGCGTTCTATGATCAGGGGAATATGCTGATCCAGCTTCCACTGGGCCGCATAGTGGAGGATGGTGTTTCCCAAGCCATCCTTGACTTTGAGGGTTTCAGAGGTGAGGATCCATGCCCGTAAACCTCCAGACGTATAAAAAGCCTGATACAGGGGACTTTCCCCTTTGGAGTTAGGGGCAAAAATATCCGCTCCTCGGGAGAGTAGCAACTCCCCTGCTGCCTGGTCATTTTGCCGGACCGCCAGATGAAGACTGGTATCCCCTTCTTTATTACGGGCATTTACCAAGGCTTTTTTGTCTAAGATGAGTTCGATGAACTTGATATCCCCCCGTTTCTGGACGGTGATGTGCAAGAGGGTATTGCCGCTGCTGTCATTTTGGAGCACTGTCTGAGCGGTAATCAGGGTGGGCAAGAGGGTATGATGCTCCTGCAAGGCCTTTTCAAAAGGGGTTACCCGGTCGTTATCTACCGAAAAAATATCGGATTTATATTCTAAAAGCAGGGGAATATAGGTGATGCGGTCTTCCTCTACTGCGAGATGGAGCGGGGTCTTGCCCTGGGTATTACGGATAGATACATCTGCCTTACCTTTTATCCCTCCTGCCAGGAGGGTTCTGATAATATCAGGATTCCGGTTCAATCTAATGGCAATATGTAAAGGAGAATCCCCATGTTCGTCCCGGAGGTTCGGATTAGCCCCCTTGGATAGAAAGAGGGAGAGGGCTTCCTTATGGGTGTTCATGGGTACGGCGATATGGAGCACCGAATTCCCTTTGGCATCCTGGGCGTTAATTTCCGCGCCACTTTTGATCAGCAGTTCCATGGCCGCTATATTTCCGGATCGAGCGGCTTCATGCAGGGGAGTGGTACCAGAGGCATTTTTGATATTTACATCCGCCTTTTTTTCTATTAAAAAGGCGATGAGTCCGGTGTATCCATTACCTGCGGCAAAGTGCAAGGGGGCAACCCCGTCCGCGGCCCGGCGATTGTAATTGGAAGTCCGGGCAGCCGGGGCAAAATAGGAGAATATGGGATTTTTTGAAATCCCTCCTGCCAACACCAAAGCTTCTGCGGATTCCATGTGAACCTTTGAATCAGGATAGGCAAAGGCAAGGTCCAGGATGTTTCGTCCATTGGAATCAGTGGTTCGTAAGGTCTCGGAGTTTATCATGGCGGATAAAAGACCCCCTGCCATGCCCACTGCGGTCAATGCAGGGCTCGTTCCCCCAGGCATGGAGTGGTGAATATCAGCTCCTGCGGCAACCAGCACCTGTGCGGTGGCGGCATCATGCTTTGCGGCGCTAATCCCCAAAGGGGTCCTGCCCTGATTATCTACCGGGTCAATTTCAGCTCCCATAAAAATAAAAAATTTTGCTAACTCCGGATCCTTTATTTCAGCGGCCATGTGCAGGGGCGTTCTTCCCCGGCTATCCGTAGCCTTAACATCTACTTTTCCCAAAAAGAATTCTCGAGCCTTACCGCTTTCTCCCCGTTCCAGGAGGGCCCAAACATCATCTTCCGTATTGAATTCGGTATTTTCTTCCAGGCTTTGATCTGAATTGGCGGATCGGTTCGATGCTTTAGCTTGAGGTGCTATGGTGGATTGCGGTGATGCTGCTGGTTGAGGATTACTCACACAACCAGAGAAGGCCCAAAAAAATATACTGACACCGATAAAAAATGCTTTTATGGGCAGCACAGTAAAAAGCGATAAAGAACGAACAGTACGATATTTCATACCTCATTTTCGGTAGAAAACCCTGGCTTCATAATGATGAATATTCCGAGAGGCTTTTTCAAGACTTCAGATGGTGAAAAGCCTCTGCTGATTCAGGATGAACCACCTCTCTGACGCCTCATTTTGAAAAGGGAGGACGCTAGAAGCTATCCGCAGGGGGTCTCCGGCGTATCGTAGACCTTGCCGGTCTTGGAACCGTGGCTTCGCCGGGTCTAGTACCGCTTTT
>JAITAI010000187.1 GCA_031284195.1 Treponema sp. | reverse complement strand
AGGGGACTTTTCCGGTACGGTTCCGGACTATGGAACCGGAGAAATCTCCCGGCTTGCAGAAGGGTTTAATACCATCAACGAGCAGATATCCGGGCTTGTCAAGAATATTACCGCTTCTTTTGAAATCATGCGGGCCAATGAGCAGGAACTCCATCAGGTCATCAACCGGTCTTCAGCAGCAGCCTCGGACATTGTGCAGGCCATTCATGATGTGGATCAGCAGGTCAAGCAAGAGGCCGGTATGGTCGGCCATACCGTTACCCACATTGACGATCAGATTATCGCCCTGAACAGTCTAATCCAGGAACAGGTGCAGCAGATCGCCCTTTCATCCAAGACTATAGAAACTACTGCGATTAACAATCAGTTTATTGAACAAGGTATTGTCTCCTTGAGTGACCAGATAGCCCAGTTGGTACACAGTTCTCAAACAGAACATAATCAGATCACCCAATCCACCCAAGCGGTCAAACAGGTGGATGATGAGTCAGGAACCTTGATGGAAATGAACAAGATCATCACCAGCGTTGCAGCTCAAACCAATATCCTTGCCATGAATGCCGCTATTGAAGCCGCCCACGCCGGAGAAGCAGGACGGGGTTTTGCGGTGGTGGCCGATGAGATACGCAAGCTTTCCGAAGCCGCTGCGGTACAGGCCAAGAGTTCAAGCAGTACCCTGGGGCAGATAAAAAAGCGTATCACAGAAATTGTACACATATCCAACCTCATAGAAACCTCCTCTACCCAGACTTACGGACTTATTCTTAAGATCACTGAGGTGCTCGGCCAGATCAAATCGATCACCCTAGACCAGTCTAAAAGTTCCGAGCAGGTCGTGAACAGTTTGAACAAGATAGAGCAGATTACTGAGCAAGTGAGCCGAGAAGCGGCGAAGATCAAAATCGAGACCGACGCTTCCAGGAGTATTTCTCAGAAGCTGGCGGATATGAGCGACCGGATCCGGTACAAAGTAAACGAGGTGGTCCAGAATACCGAGTTGGTGTTCAACGCATCTCAGCAGGCCCATGGTGCAGTGATGAAAAACAGCGAAGGCCTGGATGCGCTCTCTGGAGCAATCAGTCGCTTTAAGGTGAGAGCTTAATACTCGATAAACCCAAGAGGATGGCAAAGACGGGGCTTTGGAATCTTCGATGAGGATTTCTTGTGTAACATGACGGTGAGCGCTACTTTTTTAAGGACCCCTCCACCGAGCATATCGAACCAGCAGGTTCGGATTAGATGGGGATATTTATCATGACCTCATACCCAGGGGAGGGAATAGACGTTCATGCGCGTAATTCGCCTAGTCCATGGCAAGGACTTGATCAAGCGCTTTTCCGTTATTGCTTTATGATGGTTATATTTCCAAAGAATACTGTCCCGGTTATATACAATTCAGGCGCATCATCACCGGCGCTGTTACCCTCATCCGGGGTAAATATGCCTGCACATATAGGGAGGGCTTTATTTATTATTTTTATATTCTTTGCCACTATTATTTCTGTTAATCCGCATACAGAACTTACCTGTAGTACGTTTTTTCCCCTGGGTAAAGCATCTATGATTATTTTATTGGCCCCAAAAACACTTACATACTTTCCTATATGGCCATTAACCGGTTTTACCTGTGAACTGCTCCATGAAAATACCGTTACATGGGTCTCATCTGCATGGCTTTTAACTAACCCTAAGGGGTGATTATCGCGATTATCATTTTCTTGTATTACCTTAGCCACGGTATCTATTTCATGGTTTGTTTCAATTTTAGTAACGTATTCAAGCATCCGTTCATATTCATCCATGCTGATTATATTGTGGGCGTACTGTTCAGACAATTTTTGGACGAGACGGTCTTTTTCTGCATCAATAGGTACCATAAAAACCTCTTAACCAGAGCATACCAGGGTTACTGTTTTTGTCAATACTCTGGCAGGACAGGATAAACTAAGGGAAGAGGAAGCAGAAGCGTACAACCCGCCTTAGTTGATGAAGCTGTCTGGTGTACAGCGAGGAACGTCTCCTACCGGGAGCTTCCCTCAGGCTAATACGTCGCCTTAAAACCCACCTGAAAGGTTCTTCCCGGCATGGCCAGGTAGGCGCTGTCCAGAGAATAGTTCGTGTCCAGGAGATTCTCAATCCCCACGGACAGGGAAATATGTTCGGTCAGTTCGCTGCTGAGTTTTATGGATACGAGATAAAAGCGGGGGATAACCGCGCCGGTTCCCAAGCGGGTAAAGCAGTGGTAGCACGGCCTCTCGTATACAAGCATGGGAATCACGACCAGGCTTTGCAGTATCTAGCGGGGAGAACACGGCAAAGGACCGTATCCTCATGGAGGCGCTGCCGGTACTGCGGGGAAAATTTCCTTCAATATGATAGCCTGAGGCGCCTTCCTGTATTACATAGCGGTTTTCCTTGAAGGGTATATGACCTCCTACTGCACCATCGAAAAAGAAAGGTGTGAGTGCCCAGTTTCCCGATATGACCAATATCGTTACCTGCGGATTTTCTCATGAGGAAGCCAATGGCAAAGGAAACCCTTGACGGCTGTCTGGAAGCCGATATTTCCCAGGGCAACCCTGTTAAGGACGCGTATCCCGTAACGGTTGCGCCTCATATCGCCCTGTCCCTCCGGTTCCGGGAAATTTAGGGGAACAGAGCCAAACCGGCATAGCCCGGAAACTGGGACTTTCCTATCAGTCATACCAGCGTCTTAAAAACCCTTGTAAAGTAAACCCTACGGTTAAGACCCTTGAACGAATCGACTGTGTCTATGGCTGGGAATTAACTATTTCCATGTACCCCTACCACTCTCATGGCCGACCCCAGGCCTCGGAGACCAATCCAGGACTTCTCTGCCGGGCAAGGATTCATCACCCTCTTGTATAATAAACGCTGAACCTGAGCCCAACCTTAAAGACTCATCCATTACATATATATTCGCAATCGTAATTATCCCCTGACGTAATCATCAAGGTTAGCTAGCCTCGCTGTTTCGCTTTCTACTTCAATGCTCATCGCCTTC
>JAITAI010000071.1 GCA_031284195.1 Treponema sp. | reverse complement strand
GATTTCGGGAAGGCGAAGGAGGGTTTTTTCAGGACCTTTCTGGAATTGCCACAGGGGATACCGGATGAGAAGACCTTTGCGCAGGTATTTTCGTGGATAGAGCCGGGAGCGTTGCTCAGCCCGCACACATCATCCGTGGGCGCTGGACAATCGAGAACGGTCTGCACTGGTTTCTGGACGTATGTTTTGGGGAAGACGCATGCCGGGCGTGGACGAACCATGCGGCGGAAAATCTGAATGTGATGAGAAAAGCGGCACTGCACCTCCTGCGAAAGACCGCCGTGGCTGAAAAACGATTCAGCGTCCGCAGGAAAATGTTCCGGGCTACCTTCAGCGACGATTTCCTTTATCACGCACTGTTCGGCTAAGTTAAATGACGTTGCCCTGATATAATACAGTTCCATATACTCAAATACTTCTACCCTCACCTCCTCTTTCGTGTGTCTCCCTTCCACCTTATCCACTTCCGCTTTTAACGTCTTGAAAAAACTCTCCGCACGGCGTTTTCCCAACAATTTCCTTTCCGGCTCATACTCTGCCTGACCTGCAGACACCACGCCGACAGCGCTTCTCGAAATTCTTTACTACAATATTGTACTCCCCGGTCCGAATGAAAGAGGAGACCGCTCTTCGGCTTGCGGTTCGTGCAGGCCATCATAAGCGCATCGCATACATGACCGGCTTCCCCGTCCTCCGAAAATGCCCATCCTATCACTTTACGATCCCATAACTCTAGTATCACCGTCACATACAGCCACCCGCTGCCGGTCTTCAGATACGTTATGTCGGACACCCACTGCTCCCCCGGTCCGCTCGCCCTAAACTCCCGGTTCAACAGGTTCTCTGCCGCAGGTAGTGAATACCTTGAGTCTGTCGTGTTCACCCCGCTCCTCTTCCTTCGAGCCTTCAATCCCTGCTCCCTCATCAGTCGTTCCACCCGTTTTCGGCTTACCCTCACACGAAACTCCTGAACTAAGGTCTGCCATACTCGTGGACTTCCATAACGCCCCCGGTGTGCTTCACTTATCCGGCCGATGAGCCTCAAGAGCGCCTGGTCTGTCCGCTCGTGTCCGCCGGGTTTTCTTACAAGCCGCGCATACTACCCGCTTTGGCTTGCCCCCAATAGTCTGGCCATCTTCGTAACGGGGTACTGTCCTTGATACTGGTGCATGAACAGGTACGCCGCTACCGGGGATTTCCTCCCGTGAAGATGGCTATTGCTTTTTTTAAGATTTCATTGGTCTCCCTCATGTCGACATTTTCTTTCCGCAACCGAGCCATCTCTTCATCTCGCGCATTTCCTCTACCGGTGAAAGCTTTCATATGTCCTGTTTCACTCCGCTTCATCTCCCGCATCCATCGAGCAAGCATATTCCGGTTAATGCCAAGGTCTTGGGCAATCTCCGAGTGCTTCCGGTTTGTGTTCAGGGCAAGTTCCACTGCCCGTTCCTTAAACTCTTTAGTAAAAACGCTTCTTGCTCCCGTGATACTCCCTTTTTTGATCATAGGCTTAACTTCCTGTCCATTCAGTCGGGGGAATTCCATCATCTAAGGCCGATCATGGTCATGATCTAAGCCGGTTACTCCGGCATACTCGTGCCGGAAATTGGCGATGGTTTTATGGTCTGGTGAAAGGACGTTCAGCAACCACATCGCCTCCAGATGTCCTTTCCAGTCTTGAGGGTCGTACAAGGGCCATCTGGCCTTATGGGGTTGAGGGCGTGAAAAACCCAACGCCTTTCAAGCAAGACGGTTGCTTATATATCAAACACTCACATGGCATTGTTGTGATCAACGTAATTTTTTATAGGACCCGACAGTCATGTTATTGGGCTACGGTTTTCTCTGCCGATACATTCCCTATCGCCTACCCCTTCAACGGCTATTGTACCTCTTTAATGAGGGCTTTTATACTTTTGACACTACCTGGGACCTCCGGTCCTCTTTATATGTATAAAAAGTCAAGCTCCTTCTGCAAGAACAGCCCTGTGATGAGGGGCGCTTTAGTCTGATACTGCCACCCGGTCATGTTGCTTCGGGGACTAAGTCCTCCTTTTTATGGGACTTCTTACCCCACCTTTCAAGCACGAGTTTAAAGCCCCTTTCCCGCCACCATATCAAAGGTTTTTAACATGCCTTCGATGAAATGCAACTGAACGCTCCTTTTCACGCAGTATACGGATGATCTTGAGTATACCTTGGAATACTTCGCGTCATGCACAGCCTTTTTTCTCAGGGCTGAACTCTTGTTTGTTATAAGTGTATCCGGTCATATAGCCAGCAATGTACCGGGTAAGGTAACAGGAGAGGCTATTTCACAATTCGATTAGTTTTGGCCTCACATAACCGCCTGCAGTGGAAGAGTGGGGTATAAAGCCTTTATAGGGTTCTATAAGGTGCATTTAATAGAAGGCCGTGAATGAACGCTCCTTTTCGCGCAGTATGCGGATAACCTGGAAGGTACCTTTGGATGCTTCGCATTACTTCGCGTCATGCACGGCCTTTTTTCTCAGGGCCGGACTCACCGTATATGATGTAATAGGGGATTCGTGATACGGCCCGTGAGGTTTGGGGGGACTCCTCTCGTTCCCGGGTGAGGGTTTCGTTACCGGAAATGAAGAAGACGGCCTGACGGTTGGTATTTTTGTTTTCGATGGTTATCTGATCCCCATCTGCAAGGTCGATAGTACGGTCATTCTCTCAGGAGATAAGTTGGATTTCCCAGGGAGCGCTTTCATCGGTGCCAGCGCGGATGAGGATAATTTTATGTGGGGGCTTATAGAACCGCCTACTTCTCAGGTTTTACGGTACTATGGTAGACTGACCCTGATGATACGAGAAAAAAGTCTTGTGGTGTATAAAAACCGTCCTGCCCTGGTAAACGACATCGGAGAAAAGATAGGTATAACCCTGGCAGGAGGTGAATCCTTACGGGTTCGGGAGAAAGACATTGAGATCCTCCATCCAGGGCCTTGTACCCTGGGGAGTCTTGAGCAGGAACTCCCTCAAGCAGATATCCGCGCTGCATGGGAACTGCTGGAAGGGAATAAGGTTTCTTTCCAGGAACTGACCGAATTGGTGTACGGTGCGTATACTGGGAGCACTGCCTGGGCCACGTATCGGATATTCAAAGATGGTTTGTATTTCTCCGGGACCCTTAAGGAGATACAGGGCCGGCCCTTGGAAGAACTGGACGCGGAAACCCAGAAACGGACTGAGAAACAGCGGGATCTGGCGGAACGGGAGGCTTTTTTGGAACGGCTCAAGGCTCGGACTCTGCAGTTCCCAGAGGACTGCCGGTTTCTTCATGATGTGGAAGCCCTGGCCTATGGTAAAACCGATAAAAGCCGTACCCTCAAAGACCTGAAGATACCTGAATCTCCCCAAGAAGCCCATAGGGTACTGCTTGGCGTAGGATGCTGGACCCCCTGGATTAATCCCCATCCCTTGCGGTTTGGCCTCTCTCCGGTGTCTGCAAAAATTCCCGTAAACCCGCCTCCACAGGATGAAGACCGGGTGGATCTTACCCATCTTAAAGCCTTTGCCATTGATAACTCTTGGAGCAATGATCCGGATGATGCGATTTCAGTGGAGGGTCCTTGTCTGTGGGTCCACGTAGCGGATCCCGGGGCCTCGATCCTGCCTGGAAGCCCGGTGGATGGGGAAGCCCGGAACCGAGGGGCCACCCTCTACCTTCCTGAAGGGGCGTCGCTGATGATAGCCGAAGAAGCCCTCTCCTTGTATGCCTTGGGCATGGAAGCCGTCTCCCCGGCGCTGTCCTTTAAGATGGTCCTCAATGAAGCAGGGGCTGTCATGGAAACGGATATCTTCCGTTCTTGGGTCAAGGTAAGCCGTTTGACCTACGAAGCGGCCGACGCATTGCTTAAGGGGCACGGCCCTGAGGCCCCGGAATTAAGGAACCTCTTCAAGATAGCGGAAAAGAACTTGGCCCGCAGGCGTGCAGCCGGAGCAGTGTTCATGGAATTCCCCGAAGTACATATCAAAGTTTCTGAGGAACAGGTATCAATTGAACCCATAACCGCTTATGGATCTGCGGATATGGTCCGGGAATGTATGCTCCTCGCCGGGGAAGGAGCCGCCCAATGGGCCCTGCGACGGCGGCTTCCCTTCCCCTATGTAAGTCAAGAAACCGGTGAGCTCCCCAATGCCCCGCTCCTCGGTATGGCCGGTTCCTATCAGCTTCGCCGCTGTATGCGCCCGCGAACCCTTTCGGTTAAACCGGGAATTCACTGGGGCTTGGGGCTTGATGTATATACCCAAGTTACCAGTCCCTTGCGCCGGTATACGGACCTCTTGGCCCACCAGCAGATCCGGGCGTTTCTCCGGCACGAGACCCCTTTGGGAGAAGAGGAACTCCTCCTCCGGCTTGGCGCCGGGGAAGCCGCGACCCTGGCCACGGTACAGGCTGAGCGAGCCTCCCGGGCCCACTGGATCGCGGTGTATTTATCGGATAAAAAGGGTTCTTCCTGGGAAGGGGTACTGTTGGAAAAGCGAGGCAACCGCTCCCTGGTCATGATCCCTGCCCTGGGCTTAGAGACCCAGGTAGCGGTCAAAGGGGATCT
>JAITAI010000301.1 GCA_031284195.1 Treponema sp. | reverse complement strand
GGTTCATGGAGAGTGATTCGCTCCAAGCCCTGTAGCCTCCCTGCCTGCAATCAAGGGGTACAGTTCCCCAAAGCCTTCCTTGTCAATGCTATACGTTTATCCTAGCAGAAGCAGGGATAATCTGCTAGAATCGTATAACATGAGTAGCACAACCTCCATCATGCGTTCCCTTGGTATGGGTTTTGTATGGGTCTATACGCTGGTGAGCCTCGGATGTTCTAAAGCGGAAACCCGGAACCCTGCTGAGGCAGACCCGAATAGTACTGAACAGATCCTTCCCGTGAATTTCGATGATAGGGAAAGACCCTATAGGGTTTTTTTAACCCGTATCCTTGAGGAAGCGGAGATTCCTGAAGAACTTGCCCGGCATATTCAGGCAGTGGCTGTGGACGGACCGGCCTTTCTCATGGACCTTTTGTCTGCCTTGGAGGGAGATCCCTACCTCATGGCGCTGGTGGACAAAGAACACGCCCTGGCTGCAAAGTATGAGCCTGATGACCTGGTGGAGCTTACCGGCGGTTCCTACCGGGTGAGCCGTCAGGGCCTCCTGCTCCGTAGGCCTGCTGAGATGGCTCTGGAAGAAATGGCTGCGGCGGCCCAAGTCGCTGGGGTCATGCTGACGGTTTCTTCGGCCTACCGTTCCTATTCCTACCAGGAAACGGTGTATGCCCGGAATGTTCGGGAGTCAGGGCAGGAAACCGCTGATCAGGAGTCTGCCCGGCCAGGACACAGCCAGCATCAGTTGGGACTGGTGGTGGACTTTGGCTCTATTGATGATTCTTTTGCAGAAACCCAAGCAGGCCGTTGGATAGCAGAGTACGCTCGTTTTTTTGGGTGGTCCCTCTCCTATCCTCAGGGCTACGAAGCCCTTACAGGGTACCGTTGGGAAAGCTGGCATTACCGGTATGTGGGGAGGGAACTCACCTACTTCACTGATACCTATTTCAAGGGTATCCAGCAGTATGCCCTCCGGTTCATCTATCAATGGGAAAAGGCCGGGGGTTTGTAAGAGCCTTAGGCCTTTCCTGGGAAGGGCGTTTTCCAAAAAGCAAGTCTTTTGGGAAAGGCGAGTTGGCCCCTCCAGAGGCTCTTTTTTAATAAAGGACGAAGCCCGGTAAAAGTCCGGTTCATCCCCCGCAAGGGAGGGGTTCACGGGAATCCTGCAGCGTCAGGGGGTCGTTGCGGCTCCACTAAACACCCGGGACCGCTGCCCCCTGGGCTATGGTTTATCCTGCGGTAGTGCAGTGCACCGAGGGCTGCATCACTCCTAGGGTACTGCCCGCAAGGGAATCATAAAGGGTTGCTCTTGGTAATGCTGCAGAGCGGCTTCAACCCCATAGACCTGCAGGATAAGCCCTTCGCTGAGGATAGCCGGGCTTCCTTCAGCAGCAATGGTACCATCCTTTAATACCACGAGGCGATCGGAAAATTGCAGCGCCAGATTCAGGTCATGGGTGGTGATCAGGGCACAGATCTGCTTTTCATCAATAAGATCCCTGATGAACTGCATGATCTTAAGCTGGTATTTCAAATCCAGATAGCTCGTAGGCTCATCAAATAAGAGGAGCCGCGGCTCTTGAACCATGGCCTTAGCCACCAGCACCTTCTGCCGTTCTCCCCCAGAGAGGGTTCCCAAATCCCGCATGGCTAGGCTCGTCAGATCCATCCGTTCGATCATATCCATCACCATGTCCAGGTCCTGCTGCTGGGGCTTCCAGTTTAGATAGGGCCTGCGGCCTAATAAGACCGTATCAAAGACAGTAATGGGAAAGGAGGAAACCGCAGCCTGGGGAACATAGGCCGTACATTTTGCCAGTTCAGTACGGCTCAATTCCGAAAGGTCCCGGCCATTGAGCCGTACCATACCCTCCTTCAGGGGAAGCAGCCGGTTGATACACTTGAGCAGGGTTGTCTTGCCGGCCCCATTGGGACCTACCAGGCTTACCATCTGACCGCCCTGGGCATCCAGGCTTATCCCGCTGAACACGTTCCGGGACTGGTAACTAAAACTAATATCCTCTACCTGCAAGGTTACCAATATTCTTTCCTCCTTTTTGCAATGAGATAGATGAGCAGGGGGACCCCCACAAAAGATGTCATGATTCCCACCGGTACTATGGCCGGGGATAGGATGATACAGGAAATCGTGTCTGCCAACACCAGGAGCATCCCTCCAGCAAGGCAGGTAATCGGTATCAGGAAGCGATGATCCCCGCCCACCAGCATCCGGCCGATATGAGGGGCCACAAGACCGATAAAACCAATAGGCCCAAGGAGGCTCACGATGACCGCGGTCATAAAACAGGAGAGGAGCAAACCCAGGATCCGCAGGGACTCCACATTGATACCGATACTTTGGGCTGATTCGTCGCCGAGCATGAGGGAGTTGAAATTCCACGCCTGCCGGTAGCAGAGCAGTACACAAAGCCCCACGCATACCGTAGTGATCTGGAGCTTAATCCAACTTGCCTTGGACATACTGCCGAACATCCAGTACACCAATTCAGCCAGTTCTTCCGGGTTCCCGATGTACTGCATGAACGAGGTTGCCGCTTCAAACACATACATCATGGCCACTCCAAAGAGGAGGATCGTCTCTGCGCTTATCCGTTTGAGCTTTGACAGGAAATAGATAAGAAAGGTACAGATAAGGGTAAACAGGAAGGAATTACTGATGATCATGATATCCTGACGGACCGCAGCAGGGAAAAGGACCGCTACCAGGCTTAGCTTTGAGATGATTCCCAGGGCCGCGCCAAAGGAAGCTGCCGCAGAGATGCCCAGGGTATACGGAGAAGCCAGGGGGTTACGGAGGATGGTCTGCATCATAAGTCCTGATACGGCAAGTCCAATTCCCCCTACCACTCCCATAAGAACCCGGGGCACCCGTAAGATCCAGATGATTTGGTGGCGTATGGGTACTCCGCTGCCTTTCATCGGGGGACCTGCCAACAGGGCCTCCCAACTCTGGGAAACCGAATAGGAAGCCCCTCCTACGGACAAGCCGAGCAAGCACAGCAAAGCCAGGAACAGCACCATACTGAGGATGAGCAGCAGCCTCCGACGGGTATGCGCGATATAGAGCCGCCCCAACTGAGAGCGGGCACTCTCAGAAACAGGCGTTTTTTCTAATGCTATGAGTTTAGCCAATGATTTCTTCTTTAGTTTTTCAGGGGCATCCAGGATACCCTTTCCCGCCCCAGAGGTACTTCTGGGGCGGTCTTCCTGTTTTTACTCCGAGTAGGTCCAAATGCCTGCTAGGACAGAACCGGGATGGGCAATGGCGAACCATTCCCGATGTACTGCTTGAGGATCCAGGTCCTGAAAGAGCTCAGGGTAAAACGCTTTCGCCAAGTAGCATACCCCCACGATATACCCAGGCCGGGAATGAATATCATTGCCAATCAGGAA
>JAITAI010000287.1 GCA_031284195.1 Treponema sp. | reverse complement strand
TTGGAGTATCGCTCGGAGTTTGGCCGTAACCCTAAGGGGTATATCACCATAGACCCACAGTATTTTATGCCGGTGGTCAGAAATGTACCGGTTTTCCCTGAAAAGAATCTACAACCGGGAGATACCTGGTCTGCAGCAGGGTATGAGATGCACGATTTCCGGGCGAATTTCGGCATTGCTGAACCCTACCGGATTCCCTTTATGGCCCATTACACCTTTCTTGGAAACCGGGAATGGCAGGGTAAGGAATATCCCTCCTTTTCCGTGTCCTATCGTATTTTCGCCGAACCCAGTGCGGTTTCCGGGGACACCTATCCCATCCGGATTATGGGGGCTTCGGATCAGGTGGTGTACTGGGATAGTACCTTGAGTCAAGCTGCGGCATACCAAGAACAGTTCCGTATGGTCTTTACCTTATCGAGTGGAGTAACTATCGAATACCGGGGTAAGGCTGAAGCGGAGATTGTGGAGTCCCGGACTATGGATAAGGAACAAATCGCCGAAGAAATTGCCGGTGATATTAGCCGTTTGGGTATTGGGGATGTCTCGGTACGGGTAACCGATGAAGGGATAGCCATTAGCCTGGAAGACATACAATTCCAGCCGGATTCTGCGGTGTTAGTCCCGGAAGAACAGCATAAACTGGATAGTATCGTGGGGATTCTGAAGCGCTATCAGGATCGGGATATTCTGGTGGGAGGCCATACCGCCCTCGCCGGTTCAGCGGCCGGGCGGATGCAGCTTTCCCGGGAACGGGCTGCTGCAGTAGCGGATTACCTCATTCAGCGCCAGGTTCGCAGCGCCGACCGCGTGGTGGTTCGGGGTTATGGAGCGGAACGGCCCATAGCGGATAATAGCACCGATGCGGGAAGACTTCGGAACCGGCGGGTAGAGATCACCATACTTGAAAATTAATGGATGGTATGGTACACCAAGGTATCCATGAACGACTCCAGTCTGACCAATCTTGCTGTAGTAGCGTGTCCCGGGGGTGAAGTTTTTGCTGATGAGGTGATTCTTCGTCTGCAAGAAGGGTACCGCCGTAATTTTGAGGTGATGACCAGTGAATTGGCTGTCCGGTATAACCTGGATGTCCATACGGTGGCTACCCGGATCAATTTCATCAACGATGTGCTATCCCCGGTACAGTACACAAGCGGGAAGACGGATGGTTTCCAGACCCCTCAGTTCAAGACTGCCACCCGGTTTAGCCTCTTTCCCAATGGGGAAATAAAAGCAGAAATCCTGGAATCCATCCGTGGTAAGGATACCTATATTGTACAGGATGTGGAAAATCATTATCCTGTGCCTTTTAATGAAGGAAAAACCAGGCAGGTACTCTCGGTTAATGATCACCTCATGACCACCTTTGTTACCGTAGATGCAGTAAGACAAGCCGGGGCCGGCGAGGTAACCCTGGTGATGCCTATTTACCCCTATTCCCGGCAGCATAAGAAAAAAGGCCGGGAGGGGCTCACCGCAAGCCGGGTGGGGAAGATCCTTGAATCCTTGGGGGTAAACCGGATCATTACCTTGGACATTCATTCCCGGGAGATTGCCAATGCCTTTAACTGCCTGCGGCTTGAAAATCTCCATGCCAGTTATCAGATCATCCGATCCTTAGCCGGGCTTCCAGGGCTTGTATTAAACGATGATTTTGTGGTGGTGTCTCCTGATACGGGCGCAGTGGACCGGAATAAATTCTACGCCACTGCCCTCAAAAAACCCTTGGCCCTCCTGTATAAAGAGCGGGACTATTCCCGGGTTTCCAAGGATGCCCTGGAAAACAACATCTCCGAGATAAAGCTCCTGGGAAATGTCAAAGGCAAGACGGTTTTCATGGCGGATGATATGCTGGGAACCGGCGGGACCCTGCTCAAAGCCATGCAATTTCTCAAAGACCAGGGAGCCGGCAAGGTGATAGCCGCCATCAGTCTTCCTCTCTTTTCTGGAGATGCGATTTCCTATTTTGATGCGGCCTATAAAGCAGGGCTTTTTTACCGCATCATCGGTACCAATGCCGTCTACCATGAAGCGGTTTTGCAGCGGGAATGGTATATCAACGTGAATATTACCAAGCTCTTTGCCCAGACCATTTGCCGGCTGCATCAGGGCCTTTCCTTGAGTTCCCTGTTGGATAACCGGGATGTCATCGTCAAGCTCTTTGCAGAAACTTGATGCCTAGAACCCAAGCCCCCTGGATCCTCTGTGTAGATATAGGGACTTCTTCCCTTAAAGCCGCGCTTATTGATACAGAAGGCCATGCAGCAGCCCTAGTCCGGGAGGCCTATGCTCAGGAGGATTTTACTTCCAGCACCATCCTTGCCGCAGATTGGGAGGACGCCTTGGTCCGGGCATGGGGCCGGCTTGCTTCCCAGACCGGGGTACAACCAGAGGCGCTCTGTATTTCCGGGAATGGTCCTACCCTGGTTCCCCTTACCCCCTGGGGAGAAGCCTTAGCACCGCTGCACTGGTATGGTCCCCGCCTTGCTGCCGGGGATACGGCCCCATCTCCCCAGGAGCACTCGCTCTTTCTCCCCTATATCCGTTCCTTTGTCCAGCACCGGCCCCAAGAGTACGAAAAAACCAAGTACCTCTGTTGTGCCCAGGAATGGCTGGCGTACCGGCTTGGGGCGGATCTGGTTACGACCTTGCCTGCTGCGGCCTATGAACCCTATTATTGGGACCAGGGCCAGTGCGGTTCTGCCGGGGTGGATATCCGCATGTTTCCCCCTTTCGTGAAACTGGGAAGCCTCATCGGAAAGGTTTCCCCGGCTGTAGCTGCCCGGTTTAACCTTCCCGTAGGGCTTCCCCTGGTGGCAGGAGGCCCTGACTTTATCATGGCCCTCATCGGGGTGGGGGCCTTGAAACCCGGTATTGTCTGCGATCGGGCGGGAACTTCCGAGGGTATCAATGTATGCAGTCCTTTTCCCATTTCCAGGGGAACGCTCAGGGTACTTCCTCATCTGAACCAAGGCTTGTGGAATATCAGCAGCATCATTCCCTCCTCTGGCCGGTTGTTTGAATGGTTCAAAACCCTTACCGGTCAAAAGGAACGGAGTTACCCGGAACTGATAGCGGAACTTATCCCCCAGCATGGTTCCTTTCATAAATCCCAGACCTGGTTCTTCCCTAAGGATCCGCTGCCGGGGGTGGTTCTGTCCTTGGACGGGCCTGGCTTGGTGAGCCGGCAGGAGCTTGGCCGGGCAGTGCTGGAAGCGATGGGTTTCCTGGTGCGGGATGCCCTTGCAGCAATGGCCCGTCAGGGGTTTCCCGTTACAGAGATGTGGGTTTCTGGGGGACAAGGCAAAAATCCCCGGTGGAACCAGCTCAAGGCGGATCTCTGCGGGTGTACCCTGCTTATTCCTGAGATATACGACGGTGAACTAGCAGGAGACGCAGCAGTGGCAGCAGTGGCCCTGGGGGAAAGCGCTGATTTAGCCGAAGCAGTGAGCCGGATGATCCGCAGGAGCGCCCAGTATGTACCGGCGGTGCAAACCCGGGAACAGTATACTGAACAATACCGTTCCTATAGGGAGCTTAAAGAAAAGATACACGCTTGTTTGACTGAGGGTATCCATGCAGCGCTATAATATCCCGGAATCCTGGAGGGCCTTTCTGTTTGATATGGACGGAACCCTTTATACGAACCCTGTATATATGCAGTTCCAGATCCGCAGCATCATCGAACGGCTGGCCCGGTTGCAGGGTTGTTCCTTTGAGGCCATGCAAGGGGCTATCGCAGCATACCAGGAAACCTGGGCCCAAACTCACCGTGGACAAAGACTGAGTCTGGGCAATACCTTGGTACACTTCGGCGTTTCCATTGAGGAGAGTATTCGCTGGCGGGAGGAACTGTACGAACCTGGGGTCTACCTCAAGGCGGATCCGAAGCTCTGGGAAACCTTGAAGCGTTTAGGTGCTGCTCACGCTTTGGCAGTAGTAACCAACAATCCGGTATTGGTGGCCCGGAAAACCTTAGCGGCCTTGGGGGTGAAGGACCTCTTTCAGGGGATTGTCGGCCTTGATACCTGCCTGGTTTCAAAGCCCCATGCAGCGCCCTTTCTCAAAGCCGCAGCGCTTTGCGGGGTCTCCCCTTTAGCCTGCGTTTCCGTAGGGGATCGCTATGATATGGACATCGCCCTTCCTCTGAGCTTAGGCATGGGAGGCATCTTGGTAGACGGCGTAGAGGATGTATATCATCTTGTAATATGAAGAAAGCCTCCGA
>JAITAI010000250.1 GCA_031284195.1 Treponema sp. | reverse complement strand
TTATCTCATGGTTTGCATATTTCCTGCATATATGCTTCCAGAATTTGGGTAAACCGCACCATCTCCACCGGCTGTATATCCCCAATATTCGCGATACGAAAGGTATTCGCATCAGATAGTTTACCTGGATAAATCGTGAACCCATGACTGCGGGCACGGTCGTGGAGGGTAGCAAAACGGTAAGCCGGGAAAGGAGGCTCCAGGATCGCGGTGATAAGTTTAGACTGAACTTCTTCTGGAACCAACATAGTAAGGTTGAGCCCCTTGACCGCTTGTACCAGTTCCTTCCAACACGCGGCATAGCGAGCGTAGCGCTTTTCTATGGTTTCAAGTTTTGTTTCGATAATCGCCTGCCGCAGCGCATAGAGCGTCTGTACTGGAGGGGTAAAACGGGTTTGTTTGGTTTTCTTAAAATAACTGTATTGATCCCAGAGATTAAGATAGTAATTCCGCATCGGATAATCTTTTATATGCTCTAGGGCTTCTTTTCTGCAAAACACCAAGGCAACCCCTGCCATTCCTTGGAGGTTTTTGTTTGAGGTTGACGCCATAAAGTCAATCCCATCTTCGTCCATATCAATAGGAATAGCGGCAAAGGCGCTGACCGCATCCACTATGGTGGTAATACCCTGTTCATGACAGAAACGGCATAGCTCAGGCACCGGATTTAACAGGCCGGTTGTAGTTTCGTGGTAGACCAAGGCACAATGGGTAAAATGCCCTTCTCGGAGCCTTGCCTTGACCGCTTCCCTATCCAGGGGCATAAAACCGCTGCTTTTAAAGACCTCATGGTTGAGCTTGTATACCGACGCTATTTTCGCAATCCGGGAGCCATACGCACCGTTGTCAATCACCAACAGTTTACCCGTATCAGGAACACAGGAGGACACCATGACCTCGTCCGCAGCAGTACCAGAGCCGCCAAACAAAACCGTCTCAACCTGTCCAGGTTTTCCTGCCATGAGGGATACTTCTGAAAGGATCCATTCCATCACTTGGCCAAATTCGGTTTCCCGGGGACAAATATCCGCACAAACTTGAGCGTATTTCACACTGTCACTAGTGGTAGCTGGACCAGGGTTGAGCAGCACTTCCCGCTGTATCTTCCTGAGACTTTCCGCTTCTTGTATCTGGGGGTACAGAGCTTCTGCCATTTTAAGCTGAGAGGCATCGTCAATTTCCCGCCAGAGATAGTGTTCTATGGTTCGGATAAAAATTTTATGAGGCTCTGTTTCTGCTGCAGATACCGCAGTCATGGCGGTTTCATAGTCCATCATGGGATCATCTGCAAGATGAGCCTGCATAAAATCAAGCATCCTATTCAGGGTTTCCTTTTGCAGCCGGGTAATGCCCACCAGTTCCCCTGCAATAGCGCCCAGGGCAGATCGGTTTTTTGAATGCCCTATCAGAAAACCCTGCTCATCCGCTTCAAGATACACCTCATCCCCTGAGGCAGTGGCCCCCGAAGCAAGGAGCACGTTTGTATGAGTATCATTGATGAGCACCTGCAGCCCTATGGAATCATACACGAGGTCTGATTCGAGTAACAAAAACGCACCTTGTACATAGGTTCCGCAACAGGCAAGGGTCCCCATACTGCCGGTAGCCCCGTAGCGGGGGTTATGGGCGAGGCGGATACAGGAATAGCGCGCCCCAAGGCCCTCGTACCATGCAGCGCCATGTCCAGTACCGATAATGATTTCTTCAACACCGGCACGAATCAATTTTTTGACTGACTCTTCGACTAGGGGAACACCCCCAAGTTGGATAAATCCTTTCGGCATGGAAACCGTTTTTTCTTTAAGCCGGGAGCCTAAACCACCCGCCATAATGACCGCTTGTCTAATCATGTTTTTTCTTTTCCTCTATATATACCTTATTACCTCATGTACGCCCCATAGGTCGCATGAGATAATAACTCCGGGTTTCCCGGCTTTTAACTCGGATCTCCGAGTCAGAGCCCCGGTAATTCCCCTCTGAACTAGATTAATCATGCTCTGAACTAGATAAATCTCCCTCCGAGCTAGATTAATCCTGTTCAGAACTCCGGTAATTCCCCTCCAAGCCGAATTAATCCTGTTCAGAACTCGGATCGTTCCCCTCCATATCGAATTCATCTGTTTCTCGGCTTTTAACGCATGTTACGTTCCATACGGAGAAAACGGCCTCTGCGTAACATGCGTTATTAATTGCTTTTATGTTTCCTGCAACACTGCCATAAGGGCCTGTTTGTTTTCCTCGGGACTTGAGCGGGGACGGCCCAGATCCTTTCGAGCCCCTTTGCGGACCCGTACTTCAATAAAAGTAGGGCCTTCCTGCGGCGCTGCTGCCAGTGCGCCCAACTCATCTCTGGTTGTTGCCGAATACACTGCCTTATAGCCGCAGGCCCGAGCTATGGCAGGCAGGTCAATCTCCAAGGCCACGGTCGGTTGTCCGCCTACCGAATCATGGGCGCCGTTGTTGAGGAGGATATGCCGAAAGTTGCAGAGGTGTTTCTGGGTCCCGATAATCGCCAAGGCCCCCAAGTGCATGAGAGCAGCCCCATCTCCGTCGAGACAGGTAACCAGCCGGTTCGGCTGATGTAGGGCCACTGCCAGGGCTATCTGAGAAGCATGTCCCATAGAACCGAGGGTAAGAAAATCCCGTTCATGCCCCATTCGGTAGCGCTCCCGCAATTCGTACAGCTCCCGGGAGGCCATGCCCGTGGTGGAGAAAAACAGGGCTCCAGGATCCGAGGAACAAAGGATTTCTTCAATCGCTTCTTCCCGGCTCATTCCCCCGTGGGAGGCTTCGGTCTTGTGCAAGGTATAGGAAGTAAAGGTATCTTTACGGACCACCAAGGCATAGGGGGCCTTAGTTTGGGCAATCCGGTGATATACCGATGCAAGCTGCTCCCGTACTTCCGCTTCAGTATCCCCCAGGATCATCTTGGGGATTCCCATTGCTTCAAGCAGCGCACCGGTAACTTTACCTTGCTTGAGATGCTGGGGTTCATCGGTAATTCCCGGTTCTCCACGCCAGCCGATAAGCAGGAGAAGGGGTATGTGATACACCTCTGGATCCGCCAAGGAGAGCAGGGGATTCACCGCATTACCTATACCGGAATTCTGCATATACACCAGGGGGATCTTCCCAGTGGCCAGATGATACCCACAGGCCAAGGCTACTGCTGCCCCTTCATTTGCAGGGATGATATGCCGGCGCTCCTCGGCATGACCGGTAATATAGGCGCAGAAACTTTTGAGCAGTGAATCCGGTACGCCGGTAAAAAAATCTGTACCGTACCGTACCAGTGCATCATAAAAAAAGGCCGGTTCAATCATGATATTTCTCCAAATGGTTCTTAGTCAGTTTATTTCCCGCCGGGAATCAATTCAAGGATTGCTTTTATCGGCATACAAAGGGCCTCTGCTTCAAGCGCCCGTTCATGGGTAAGAATGGTCTTGGCAACCTGCACCATGGCCGGGTAAGAAGCCCGCAGCATGTGGTTCGCATAAATGATGATCGTCCCGCCCCAGGAAGCCAGCTCTCTTTCAGTAAACTGATGGTAGGTAGTGGGTACCAGAATCAGCGGAATATGGGTGTATTCGGCACGGAAACCTGCGCAGAATGCCTTAATATCCTCCCCGGAGGTCTCCTTGCTGTGAATCATAATACCGTCGGCGCCAGCCTTCACGTAGGCTTTGGCCCGTTCAAAGGCATCCTCCAGAGAACGTCCTGCAATCAGGCTTTCAAGCCGGGCAAAAATCATAAAATCCTTGGTAACCTGAGCCCGCTTTCCTGCGCTGATCTTGTCGCAGAAATCAGGAATAGCGCTCAGTTCCTGAACTACTTCGGTTCCAAAGAGGGAATTCTTTTTCAACCCTACCTTATCTTCTATAATCACCGCAGATATGCCGTTCCGTTCCAAGGTCCGTACGGTAAATACAAAATGCTCAGGCTTACCTCCGGTATCGCCATCGAAAATAATCGGCTTAGTCGTACATTCAAGAATATCGCTGAGGCTTTGCAGTCGCGCCGTAAGGTCCACGGCCTCAATATCGGGCTTGCCTTTACTGGTAGAATCCGTAAGACTTGACGACCACATGCCGTCAAAACTACGGATCCCATTTTCTTTTTCTATTTCCAGATGTTCGATGATAAGTCCAGAAAGCGCGGAATGGGCTTCCATAATACGCACCACCGGTTTGTTTTCCATAAGCCGCTTTAACATTTTCAAGCGCACATCCGGGGTGGTACCAAGTTCAGTCATGGCGGTTTGTAATGCGGAAGTATTTACCCCCGGCGTGTAGGGAATTTCTACTACAGCGCCGCCCAACTCGTGCATTACCGCAAAGACCGCATCCCTTTCTTGTTTGAGCGGACCCGATTTCCAATCATCCCCGTGAATGATTATATCCGGTTTATACTTACGCAGATTCGGGATATAACTCCAATCTTCCTGAGGTACTACCTGAGAAACACCCTTAATATGTTCGATCACCTGTTTCCGCTGTTCATAGGTAAGGAAGGGCAGTCGTTTATGTGCAGCTATGGCAGAATCAGTGAGCAGTCCAACCAGGAGTTCCCCGCGCTTAGCTCCTTCGTTGATTATGTTGATGATACCCGGATGAATAATATCGCCACGCATTCCAAGATAAACCTTACTCATGCCGGCCTCTTTTCAAAGAGAGACCGACAGGCAACACGAGGATATAGTGATGTTATATGCACAAAAAAATCATCCGGTATATTCTTTTTTCCACTCAGATATTTTATAAACATAGCGTACTCCGATAAAATGGGCTCTGATTAATTGGCCGCGCGTAAATCCGCATTTATGTTACCAACAAATTTCTCAATATCCCTGCGTTACGGACCACGCAGGAATTAGGTTAGGTGCTTATTTTTTCTTTTTTTATTACCTAATAGTTTACTTTAATTTTTTAAAAAAGTCTATCCTCAATCCAATATCTATTACCCGAAAGGTTGTATTTTGAAAATAAAATTCTTCTTTG
>JAITAI010000237.1 GCA_031284195.1 Treponema sp. | reverse complement strand
TGCCACCGGTGTATCATGGTGTGTCCGGTTAAAATGTGTAATAACGGGTCCAGAGTTATAATAGATCACCATCCTGAACTGTGTGTTGGCTGTGGCGAGTGTATTAAGGCTTGTACCCACGGCGCCCGTGTCGGCATTGACGATTTTAACCTGTTCATGGAAGACCTGCAAAAAGGCACGGACATCATTGCCATCGTGGCTCCTGCCATTGCCGCAAGTTTTGAAGGCGCCTACCTGAAGATCAACGGCTTCCTGAAAGCACTGGGGGTTAAAGCCGTGTTTGATGTGAGTTTCGGCGCGGAGCTTACGATCAAGTCCTACCTTGCTTATCTGAAAACCGCAAATCCCGCTATGATCATAGCCCAGCCTTGTTCGACGCTGGTGTCTTTCATCGAAATGTACCGCCCTGAGCTTATTCCCTGCCTTGTGCCGGTGGACAGTCCCATGATTCATACGATGAAGATGATCAAGCGCTTCTACCCTCAATACAAGCGCCACAAGATTGCCGCCATAAGCCCTTGTTATTCCAAGCGGCGGGAATTTGATGCGGTGGGTATGGGCGATTATAACGTGGGCTTCCGGTCAATACAGCGCTACCTTGCGACGCAAGGCAAGACTATAAGCGCCTATCCGGTAGTCGAGTACGATAATCCTCCTGCAGAACGGGGGGTCTTGTTTTCAAGTCCCGGAGGGCTTATGCGGACATTACAACGTTACGATAACGAGGTTATCAGTTATACCCGAAAGATCGAGGGGCCTCATGAGGTTTATCACTACCTTGCCTATCTTGGGGATTCCATTAAGCGGGGCAATGCGCCGATTCATAAGCTCATTGACTGTCTCAGTTGTGCTATGGGGTGCAATGGAGGACCGGCGACGCTGAATCAAAACAAGCATTTTGATGATGTGGAGATTTATACGGAACAGCGGAATAAAGCGATGCGAAAACAATACGAGCCTGTTACAGTGGGGCAGAAGTTTTTCAACTGGAATAAGCTTGAAAATACCCTTGACCGGTATTGGGAAGCGGATTTATACCGGCGTTCCTACACCGACCGGTCGGAAATCTTTAGAAAGAGGGTGAGCGTTCCAAGCAGTGCGGTAATTAACGCTACCTTTGCGGCCATGCATAAAACGAAAGAGCAGGGTATCCTCAACTGCGGGGCTTGTGGGTATAAGAGCTGTGAGCAGATGGTGGTGGCTATCATCAACGGTTTTAACAAGCCCGAGAATTGCCGGCATTATGTGGAAGTTGAAAAAGAGCAGCAAGCCAATGAAAAACTCAAGCAAACGCTTAATCAGGTCTACGAGCATACCCTTGAAGAGATGCACAAAAACAAAGCGGGTCTTGTAACGCTTTCCAGCCAGATCGGTGAAACCGCTGCCTGTGTTCTCCGTTCTTCCAAAGCCATAGAGGAGATGGTAGAAAACATCCGGTCCATTCATGGGACCCTGAATCATAACGCGGAAACCGTACTGCAACTGAACGCCTCCTCAACGGAGGGGAAGAACCGGCTTTATAATATCGAAGAAATTATAAGCAATGTAGAAGAGCAATCCCATATCCTGATTGACGCCTGTAAGGTAATCGGGGATATAGCGGATGAGACCGGTATTCTCGGTATGAACGCGGCAATCGAAGCGGCTCACGCCGGTGAACAGACAGGCAAGGGCTTTGCGGTTGTTGCCGGAGAAATCAGAAAACTGGCGAACAATTCCGGGCAGCAGGCGGTGAAAATAACCAACAACCTGAAAAGCATCAAAAACTTTATTGCGATGTCAAAAGAGTCCGCTGCCTGTGCACGGGAACAATTTGACTGGATGGCATCGCTTATGGACACGGTAAAAAACAAGGAACTGTCCATACAAGACATTATGAACATCCAGAATTCCGGTGGAAGCCAAGTATTAGACGCGCTGAACGAAATAAACGCCCTGATTGAAATGATCGAAAAAACCTCCCAATCATTGCTGACATCAGGAGAGTCGGTCATTCAGCATATCAGTTCCCTTAAAGCCTTATGAATAGGGTATGGTAAAACCCTTGACATAAAACAGGGTTCTAGGTTTAACTTATCTAGATGTCTCATTTCAAAACCTAGGCGAGTATGGACTTATCCGGTCCAAAGAATTGACTTTTGCAGTTTCAATAAGGAGATTAGCATGGGAAGAGCCATATTTTATTTTATACCCCCCCCTCCCCGATATTTATGAATCGAACTTTGAGTTTAAAAACTCCGGTATTTTTCGTTACAAAACCACGGGAAATATGGGAATTTGGTTAAAGAATGTGATTTTTTATGTTTTCAAGGGTTGTTTTCTCAAAAAATATCGACATGCAGCTTTTTATGGTAAGGAAGTTCTATGAAATACCATGAATCTATCGGTTTCCGTATAGTCCTTTCCATGGGGCTTTTAATGTTTATCATACTGCTGGGTATTTTTGCCGTTGTGGCAGTCAGAGTCCGGTCTAGTATGGAGACCCTGCTCCGTAATTTCAGTATGCAGATTGTCCATGCCCGGAGTAATGAGATCCAGGAAATCATCACATCCTATGAGAAACTGCTGTTTGCCATATCCGTGCAGGGGGTATTTGTGTCTGGAACCGAGGCCGAGGTGGAAGAAGCCGCATATACCCTGATAGGGAAATTGGGGAGGGAAATTCCCAACGTGTTTATCGTATGGCCCGACGGCAGAGCTACGACCACTCCAGGGAACTATGTCAATGCGGCCAACCGTCCCTATATGCAGGGGATTTTCAATCAAGGGAAGGAGCGGTTCACCACTGATCCCCTTATTTCTCAGAAAACCGGTAATACTTGTGTTATGATAGCCCAGGCCATCAAGGACAGGGAGGGAAGAACCCGGGCCGGCCTGGTTGTGGAGATGCTCCTCTCTCGGATAGACGAATCGGTGAACACCATAAGCATAGGCAAAACCAGTTACGCATCCCTTATTGATCGTACCGGCCTGGTCTTTTCCTCAGGGAAACCGGATATCAGTATGAAACTCCTTATTACCCAAGGGGATGAGACCGCAGGGTATAAAGGATTATCCGCCTTGGCAAAGGAGATACTTGCCCAAAAGGAAACCATAGGAACCTTTGCAGATGCGGCCCATAAGACCTACTTGGTGTTTTCTTCCCCGGTTTCCGATGACTATAACTGGAAACTGAGCGTGTGCATTACCGCTGAGGCATTCTTTGAACCTCTCTATACCCTTATCCGTATCCTGATGCTGATCATAGTATTCGCCCTTGTGCTGGCTATCGCCGCTGCAACTCTCCTGGGTCGCGGGATTGCCCGTCCTATCCAGGTAGTAGCCGCTTATTTTAAGGAACTTTCCGGAGGTTCTGCGGATCTCGGTAAGCGGCTTGCCATACCGCGAAAAGATGAAATCGGCACTATGGTACAGGACTTTAATGATTTCCTGGAAAAACTCGCCGCTATTATTACCGACATGAAAGAGGTGCAGCAGCAGATTAGTTCATCCGCTGTCCATTTGGAGACCGGTACCCAGGCAGCTAGCAGGGAAGCAGAAAAGATGGGAAACCTGGTTGAGCAGATACAGAAACAACTGCAAGAACATAAAACAAATATGACCACCTCCTCAGAGACTATCGAGGATACGAATCGGCAACTTTTTCAACTGGACCAGCTCATCATTGATCAATCCGGCGCCATTTCACAGGCCTCTTCTTCAATTGAAGAGATGGTAAGAAACATCCATGCCATCTCTACCACCATATCAAATATTGCCCAGGAGTTTCGTGCTATTCTGGCAGCATCAGCGCAAGGGATGGTTACCCAAAATCACGCAAAACAGCGGATCCACGACATCTCTGAACAGTCCGAAGGACTTTTGGAGGCGAATACCATCATTGGGGGGATTGCAGCGCAGACGAATCTGCTGGCTATGAATGCGGCGATTGAGGCGGCTCATGCAGGGGAAGCGGGCAAAGGATTTTCCGTAGTGGCCGATGAGATCCGGCGTCTTGCGGAAACCGCCGGTATTCAGTCTAAAACCATAAAGGAAAAACTAAGGATGATACAGGAGAGTATCCAAAGGGTAGTACAATCTTCTTTGGATACCGAACAGGCCTTTGAAGAGCTCAACCAAAGGATCAACGGAGTCGATGCACTGGTAACAGGGGTTAACGCTGCTATGGATGAGCAGCAGGTAGTTTCCAAGCAGACCCTTACTGCGATAACGTCGATTAATGAAATAACCCTCACGGTACGTTCAAACTCCCGTGAAATGACCCGGGAAAACCAGGTTATGGTAAAAACCATGGAACGGCTGGAACATGCCGCAGACCAGGTTGCAACGAACACCGATGCCATGGTTATGGGCATTGGCAAAGTCGAAGTACAGACTAAGGAGATTTCGATTATTGCTTCTCAGAATGGGGATCTGGTGAACCGGATGGAACATGCTATAGGAAGGTTCAAGGTGTAAGGGGCTATTTCCGGGGCCCAGATGCTTTTCTTTAAATAAAGGTGCGAAACCTCTCAAAGGCCGCTGGATTTGATAGCCGCAGGCTCACCCATTGGATTTTCAGTCTGTGCGAGGGAATCCTACGGTGACCGGAGGGTTTGTTCCTCAAAGAGGAATGACCCCTTGACGTTATCAGACTGAGAGGGCCTCTAAACCTTCCAGAACTGTTCTATGGGTTATTCTTGAGGATCGGGTTACCCTCTGGACATACAGAATAGCCATAGAGTATTATATAGAATTATATTATATGGAGGAAACTATGAAAAAATTCGTTTTGGTTCTTTGGGGAATGGCCTTGGCCGCTGGACTCGTTTTTGCAAGCGGCGGAGCAGATGCCAAGGGAAGCGGCAGCGGTACCATCACCATCGGGGGTATTTTCCCCCTTTCTGGGCCCGTGGCAGTGTACGGGGTAGAAGCCCGGAATGGTATTGAACTGGCCATTGAGGAAGTCAATGCCGCCGGAGGGATTAACGGCCAAAAATTGGTCTTGATCTCTGAAGACGACGAGGGCAACCCGGAAAAAACGGTCAACGCCTACAAAAAACTTACGGCCAAGGATAAGGCTACCATCATTATTGGGTCCCTTACCTCAGGCTGTACCCAGGCTATTACTTCCCTGGCCCAAACCCAAAAGGTTCTTTTGGTAGCCCCTGCCGCAACCATGGCATCCATCACCGACACAGGAGACTTCATCTTCCGGGCCTGTTTCATCGATCCTTTCCAAGGAACCGTGGGAGGACTTTTTGCGGCCACTGATATTGGCGCAAAAAAGGCCGCAGTGCTCTACGATAACGGCAATGACTATTCGGTGGGACTTACGGATAATTTTGTCGCGACTTTTGAGCAACAGGGGGGAACCATCGTCGCCAAGGAATCCTATATCACCGGCGATGTGGACTTCAACGCCCAGCTTACCAAGATAAAAAGCGCAGAGCCCGAGGTAGTCTATCTGCCGGATTACTATTCCACCGTGTCCCTCATCGCCAAGCAGCTTCGCGCTCAAGGCGTGACCGCGCCTATTGTGGGCGCCGACGGCTGGGACGGCCTCACGGAAAATGCCGGCGACGAGGTTCTGAACGGGTTTTATTCCAACCATTATGCTTCGGATTCTACGGATCCCAAGGTGGTGAATTTCGTCAAGGCCTACCAGGGAAAATTTAAGTCTGTGCCGGTTTCTTTTGCGGCCTTGGGGTATGATTCCCTGTACCTCATCAGGGACGCCATACTCCGCGCCGGTTCCACCGACTCGTCCAAGGTCCGGGATGCCCTCGCTCAAACCAAGGGAAGTTACGTTACCGGGAATCTCACCTTTGACGCCAAAAGAAACCCGATTAAATCTGCGGTGATGGTGGAACTGGTCAAAAATAACGGAAAGCTCACCACGGTGTATAAAACCACGGTAAATCCCTGATTTCTAAAGACTATGGGCGGCATTTTTTTATCTGGTGTTTTTTTACAGCAGATGATTAATGGTATATCTCTGGGCAGTATCTATGCCCTTATTGCCTTGGGGTATACTATGGTGTATGGCATCGTAATGCTTATTAACTTTGCTCATGGGGATGTGCTCATGGTGGGGGCATATACCGGGTATTTTGTCCTCACCTGGCTGGGGGTTTCCCCGCTTTCCCTGGCCGTGGCCTTTGTACTTGCCATGGCTCTTTGCGGCGCTTTGGGGGTGTTCATCGAGCGCTTTGCCTACCGGCCCCTGCGGACGGCTCCCCGGCTTAATTCTCTGATCACCGCGATTGCGGTTTCCCTTATCCTGCAAAACGGCGCCCGGGTGCTTCGTTTTGTGGGTCCCAACCCCCGGCAGTTTCCCCGGCCTCCGGTATGGAACCTCTCCCTGGGGGCTTTCTCTATTTCCAATATTCAGATCATTGTGATGGTATTATCCGCAGTATTAATGATAGCCCTGAATTACATCATCAACCATACCAAGCGGGGGAAGGCCATGCGAGCGGTTTCTTACGACCTTCAGGCGGCAAGTCTTATGGGGATTTCGGTGAACGGCACTATTTCCTTCACCTTTGCCCTCGGTTCCATCCTAGCTGCTGCAGGGGGCATCCTTTTTGCCTGCGCCTATCCTCAGATTTCCCCCACTATGGGAACCATGCCGGGGCTTAAGGCGTTTGTCGCAGCGGTGCTGGGGGGTATCGGTTCAATTCCCGGAGCTATGCTGGGAGGTTTTATCCTGGGGATTGCAGAAACCCTGACCAAAGGCTTCCTCTCCTCCCAATATGCGGACGCCATTTCTTTTTCCGTGCTTATCATCATCCTCTTGGTGAAGCCTACAGGAATCCTCGGTAAAAAGACCGGGGTGAAGGTGTAGGGAAACTATGTACAAGCGGAACATCCCCATGAGGACCCATATCAGGAACCGGATCATCCCAGGGGTTTTTGCTCTGGCCGGGGTGGGCCTCCCTTCACTGTTGATAAAATACCAGATCATTGACGCCTATATCGCCCAGATCATCACCTTGGGGGGGGTCAATGCAATCTTGGCGGTGAGTGTGAACACCATCACCGGGATTACCGGGCAGCTCTCCATAGGCCAGGCAGGGTTCATGGCGCTGGGGGCTTACGGGGCTATCTTCTTTAACCTGGATGCGGGACTCCCGCTGCCTCTAGCGGTCCTCTTTGCAGGGCTGATAACCGCTTTCATGGGCTTTATCATTGGGTTTCCCACCCTCAAACTCTCAGGGGACTACCTGGCCATTGTTACCCTGGGATTCGGGGAGATCATCCGGGTCATCCTTATCAACCTCAAGGCGGTCTCTGGAGGGGCCAATGGCAGACGGTTTACCACCCTTCTGGCTATTTATCCAGCTATTTCGTTTTTTACCGTAACCGCAACCCTGGCGGCCATACTCATACTCGTGCAGAATTTGCTCCGTTCCAGCTATGGACGGGCGATCCTGGCGGTCCGGGAGGACGAGATCGCCGCCAATGCCAACGGCGTCGAGGTGTTCCGGTACAAGATGCTCGGTTTCGTAATCGCCTCTTTTATCGCCGGGATTGGGGGGAGTCTCTTTGCCATGGTGGTGGGTTTTGTCAAGCCTGATGTGGCGTCCTTCAACAAGAGTATTGATTACCTGATCTTCGTGGTCTTGGGAGGCATGGGGTCCATGACCGGTTCCGTATTAGCCGCCTATGTCTTGACCTATCTTCAGGAATTCCTCCGGTTCTTGCAGGATTACCGGCTCCTCATCTATCCCTTAATCCTCATTTTCGTGATGCTTTTCCGTCCTCAAGGGTTACTGGGAATGAAGGAACTTTCCTTTGTGCGTCTCTGGGAACGACTGGTGGGCTTGTTGCGCCGGAGAAGGAAAAGCCCATGAGCAGTACCGGAGAACTGCTGCTACGGGTATCGAATCTTTCCATTGTGTTCGGTGGGCTTCGGGCGGTGAGCGATTTTTCTTGCGACCTCTTTCAGGGAGAATTAGTAGGCCTCATCGGTCCGAACGGCGCGGGGAAAACCACGGTGTTCAACATGCTCTCCGGGCTGTACACCCCCACAATCGGGGAGATCGCCTTCTGGGACCGGCAGCAAAAGGTACATATAGTAGAAGGCATAGAAAAAAAACGCCCTTTCCTGGGCTGGGTACGGCGTTTGAGTCCTGCCCGGCTTAACCGGATCGGGGTGGCCCGAACCTTCCAAAATATCCGGTTGTTCGGCAATCTCACGGTGGAAGATAACGTGCGTATCGCCCTGCATGCAGGCCGGATGGAAAAGCCTTTGGATGTGCTGTTCCGGCTGCCCCGGTTTTATGCAGATGAAACCCGTATGGTTGAACAGACCGGGGAACTCTTGGACTTGTTCAAGATCGGCCATAAGAAACATGAGCTGGCCCGGAACCTGCCCTATGGGGAACAGCGGAAGCTGGAAATCGCCCGGGCTTTGGCGGCAAATCCCATCCTGCTTCTCTTGGATGAACCTGCTGCGGGGATGAACCCTCAGGAAACCGGAGAACTCATGAAGCTCATTTCCTTTATCCGAAAGGAGTTTCATTTGACCATCCTGTTGATTGAACACGATATGCACTTGGTGATGGGTATCTGTGAACGGATTCTGGTGCTTGATTATGGCCGCATCATCGCTGCAGGACTTCCCGAAGCTATCCGCAAGGATCCTGCAGTGGTGAAAGCCTATTTGGGCGAAGAAGCCACAGTGCAGGATGCGCAGGAGTGAACATGGGGACACTGTTGCAGGTTTCAGACTTGACCGTGCATTACGGGGCAATCCAAGCCCTTCGGGGTATTTCTTTTGAGGTGGCTCAAGGGGAGGTCATCACCCTGATTGGTTCAAACGGCGCGGGGAAGACTACCACTCTCCATGCCATTTCCAACATCATCAAGAAGACAGGAGGAACCGTCTTTTTTGAAGGGGTGGATATTTCATCGCTGCCGCCGGATCGGATTGTGGCGTCCCGGCTCGTCCAGGTCCCTGAGGGAAGGAGGATCTTCGCCAACCTCACGGTGCGGGATAACCTGGAAATAGGGGCTTATACCCGGCGGGACAAAAAAGGGATACGAAAGGATATGGAAATGGTCTATGAGCTCTTTCCCCGTTTAAAAGAGCGGATCCATCAAACTGCGGGAACCTTGTCCGGCGGTGAACAGCAGATGCTTGCTATGGGAAGGGCCCTCATGGCGTCTCCCCGGCTGCTCCTTCTGGACGAACCTTCTATGGGGCTTGCGCCGATCCTGGTGGATGAAATCTTTGCCATCATTCGGCGTATCAACGAAGCGGGAACCACCATACTCTTGGTGGAACAGAACGCTTTCAAAGCCCTGAGCATTGCGGCGCGGGCCTATATCCTGGAAACAGGATATGTCCTCAAAAGCGGCCCTGCAAAGGAGCTTATGGGGGATCCTGCGGTAAA
>JAITAI010000073.1 GCA_031284195.1 Treponema sp. | reverse complement strand
CCCGGTTTTAAGTACATACCCCCGATCTGCAAAATCCAGGGCAACCTTGGCGTTTTGTTCCACCACCAAAATGGTAATGTGCTTGACAAAATTAAGCTGCTTTAAAGCCCGGAACATCTCATACATGAGCTTAGGCGCAAGCCCCATGGAAGGTTCGTCCAACATGATCACCTTACTGCCGGTCATCAAGGCCCGGCCTACGGCTAACATCTGCTGTTCACCGCCGCTTAACAGTTCCCCTCGCTGTTTTCGCCGCTCATAGAGCCGGGGAAACAAGCTGTATACCAGTTCCAGGATCTCTCCGGTAATCACCGCCCGGTTAATATCCCGGCGGTGAGGATAGGAGGCTATCTGCAAGTTTTCTTCCACTGTGAGGTTCCCGAAGATGTGCCGCCCCTCAGGAACCAGGACCAGCATCTTGTTCTGGATAAGGGTGTGGGCTTCGGTTTTGAGGAGACTCACCCCATCATACAGAATGTCTCCCCCGGAAACCACAGGACCTTCAGGCCGGGGAAGCCTGGCTAGGCTCAAGAGGGTCGAGGTCTTCCCTGCCCCATTAGCGCCGATGAGGGTAACGATCTCACCGGTATCAATGGCAAAGGAAATACCGTGCAATGCCTCGATATTTCCATAGGCCACTTTCAGGTTCTTAACTTCAAGCAGCATGAGCCCCCCTTGGCATGATCTCCTGGAGATGAAGCTTTCTGAGATTGCCTGCCATTATATGGCCCCATCTCCAAGGTAGGCTTTAATCACCTCAGGATTGGTTCTGATCTGCTCCGGGGTTCCCCAGGCTATTTCCCGGCCAAAATCAATCACCGAGATGCTCTGACATAGACTCATGATAACCTCCATCTGGTGTTCGATCATCCAGATGGTTAGGTTAAAGGTCTCATGGATCCATTGGATATACTCAATAAGTTCGATGGTGTCCGCAGTACTGAGACCTGCGGCAGGTTCATCCAGCATGAGCAAAGCAGGGTCCAGGGAAAGGGCCCGCACAATTTCTACCCGGCGCTGGATGCCATAGGGTAAGTTTTTTGGATATTCATCGGCTAGATCCGCGAGTTTGAAGACATCCAACAGTTCCCGGGCAGTTTTGGTAATCGCCGCTTCCTGCGCCTGATACCGCTTGGTGCGGAAGAAAACATCCGTCACCGTGTACCCCAGATGATAGTGCTGAGAAATCCGGATATTATCCAACACGGTCATTTCACTCCAGAGCCGGATGTTCTGAAAGGTCCTGCCGATCTTCATGGATGCTATCTCGTGGGGCTTTTTGGCGTTGATCCGCACCCCCGCGACCATGATATGTCCCTCAGAGGGAACGTAGAACCCACTCACCAGATTAAAGACCGTGGTCTTGCCTGCCCCATTGGGGCCGATTAAACCGGCAATCTCCCCTTTCTTAAGGGTAAGGTTGATATCCGTCAGAGCCTGAAGACCGCCGAAACGGTGGGTCAGGTGCTTTATTTCCACATGTTTATCCATATTTCCCTCCATATTTCTTCTTTAAAAAATAAAGAAATTTATTACTCAGATGCCCTTTCTCCCTGTGGAGGAAGACAGCGGTTTTCTTGGCGTAGCTCCGGTAAACACCTGGAGTTGAGGAAACACATCCGAAAGTTCCCGGTGTCCCAAGATTCCTTCCGGCCTGAATTGCATGAGCAGAATCAGCAGCAGGGGAATAAACACCCACTTGAGAATTTGCAAGGGCCGCAGGAGTTCCAGCAGGAAGGTAAAAAACACCGCAGAAAGCACCGACCCTGAGAGGGAACCCATTCCTCCCAGGTAGACCATGACCATCCCTTCGGTGGATTTCATGATGTTAAAGGAACTGGGATTGATGAACCCTAGGATGTGGGCAAAAAGGCCTCCCGCAACCCCTGCAAGGCCCGATGAAAACATGAAGGCCAAGAGCTTTATCCGGTTGGTATTCACACTCATGATCTCCGCGGAAATTTCATCGTACCGGATCGCAGCAATTCCCTTGCCTAACACCGACCCCATGAGGCGCTTGATAGCCCCCACCGAGAGGATCACAAAAACCATGATCCACAGGAGCATCCAAGGCAGGGGAAGCAGATCGGTCATAGCAAACACCGTGGCCTTCATCCCCATGAGCCCCCGGCTTGCCCCCAGGATTTCCAGGTTATTGATGAGGGTCATGATGATGTAATTCGCCGCAATAGTAATAATGGCCAGGTAATCGTCCCGGGTTTTGAATGAAGGAAGCGCCACGAGGAGGCCCGTACAAGCTGCGATGATACCCCCGATGATAATGACCACCGGAAACAGGAACACTGCGGTCTGGGGAGGAACCAGGGGACTGCCGAAGAATTTATTATCCGTGAATAAGATCAGGGACAGCACCGAAGACACATAAGCCCCCACTGCCATAAATCCCGCGTGACCGCAAGAAAACTCCCCCATTGACCCGTTGACGATGTTGAGGCTCGACGCAAAGATGATATTAACGCCGATGGACATGAGCACACTCTGGATATATTGGTTTATCACCCCTAAAGCTGCGAGAAGCCCTATAAGCACCATTCCCCCTAAGATCAGGATGAGGACGCGGATCCGGGATTGGTGTTCCCCTGTATTAATTGCTAACTCTCGGGCTTCCTGAGCAGGCGCTCCCCATCCCGGTACCTTATTTCGCAGCACTGCCATCGTAGTACTCCATTACTTGTTTGCTCCTATAACTTGAGAAGCCTTCCCCGCTTCTCGAGGTTATAGGGAAGGATAGCCAGAATGGATAGAACAATCAAGTATGTTTATACGGTTTTTATACTTTTTTTCTCGTTTTTTTAGTATTTACTGTATAATTATACGATACGCTGATTTATTCTCAGGAATTTGTCTGACCTGGATCTGAGTCCCCTCATGTGCCTGAAAAGGGGGTATATGGCCGCCTTATCATAGGCCACCCGAAGGACTGCACGGTCTTGACCATGCAGTGGGATCACGGGCAGTAGTGTATCATTATGATTTGAGGAGCCCTGGATCTTCCCTCAAAGCCGCGCCGCCTCTAGGCGGGCAAAAAAGATCCGGCTTTCGGCCTTTACCTCCTGCACAAAGGGATTAGCATCGATATGACCAAGCACGGCGTCCCGTTCGGCGCTGTTCCGGTAGGTACTATTTCGAAAGGGATCGAGATAATCTTTGAGCTTGGTTTTATACACTTGGTCTTCGATGAAATGGCGGATCCGTACTCCTTCATCGAGCACGTCATTCCAGTTCTCCTTGGTGATAATCGTAGCGGGGGCCCCAGTATCCGTATTACCGGTTTGTAAAAACCGGAGTACCTGCAGGGCATTCAAAGCCTTGTCCAGCAGGTATTCCTGCCAGAAGCGATCATAAGCAGCGTGTATCTGGTCCCAAGTAGTCAGTTCTCCTTCCCGGATAGCTTCCCGGAGGGCGTCGACCTTGGTTTCACCTACGAGTTGTCCTCCTAAATTGACCCAAGCCAAAGGGACCGCGTCAGGATAAGCCCCTTGAAACCGGAGAAAATCCCAGGGCCCTTTATCCGTTCCGCCCGGACCAGCTTCAGGTAAGGCGAAAAAGTCTATCAAGGTTTTTATCCCATAGTACAGGAGCATTTCACGGTAGGCCCTAAACCCTTGCCGGGACTTGATAATCGTAACAGGCCGGTTTGAACGTTCCAAGGTCCGTTTTCCTACGAGTAAGGGGGCCTGGTCAGGCAGGTCCTGGAGGCTGGGGTATCCTGCCTCTGTGGCCCATAGTTCCAGCAGTTTCATACCCTGGATGATCTCAGCCACCGTATCCGGGGCCAGGTACGCGGTTTCAATATGCTGTACCTGGTATTGGCGCTTGTCCCGGATCCGGCATTTCCAACTGTTCCGTTCCAAAGCATACATATTGTACATCCACCAATACCCAGGCATCACTTCCAGCCGAGTAATACCGGTACTATGGGTAATCAGGCTGAAGGGCAGGGGAATATGCAGTTCTGCAGGATAATTCCCCTTGGCAATCAGGGTGTAACTCGCAAAACGGCTGTTATGTTTGAGGGTGCTTGAAAGTCCAGGCCAAAATCCCCGGCCTGCAATGATTTCACCGTCATTACCCCGGCTATTGTGGTTGGAACCCACAGTAGCTCCTGCAGCCATATTTGATTGCCCTAGGATCATGGCGGCTATCAAGAAGGAGTTGTTGTGGTGCTGTTCATGAGCAGGAAAGACCAGGTTATTGAGTACTTCACAACAGGAAACCGTGGAATTATCCCCCAGAATTGAATGGATCAGGCGTGCTCCGTATTTCAGATTGCAGTTATTCCCCAACACAAACCGTACTGCCTTGCAACCGTAAAACACCCGGCACCCGTAACCGATGATACCGTTTACCAATTCAACCCCTTCGCCAATCTGGGCCGGGTCCCGGGGATCCGATTGGATCGAAATATTCTTAAGCTTATTAGCGCCCTTGATGTATGCCCCCTCCCCAATCCGCACATCTTTAATCGTATGACAATGTTTGATAACCGTTCCGTGGCCAATAGTCCCGTAATAACCGCGCCTTGAATCTACGGAACTTTGGGTTATCCTCTTAAAGGCATCCATGAGCCGGGTATCCTCCCGGTACACGGCCCACAGGTACGCATCCGCACAGATCATCTTGAGAAAGGGAAGGACGCTGCGTCCCCCAGCTTCGTTTAAAGGGTCAATCCACACCCGGATATCTTCATCTTCCCCGTCCTTGAGAACGCCCTCACCGAATTTGGCATGATTGGTGGTGTCCATTTCATTGATTGAACTCAGTATAACCCCGTCGCCGATAATGTAATGGGACAGATACCGGCAGTCGTGGATGGCAGGACGGTCCCCAATGTCGCAGGCAATAATGCGGCTGTGGGTGATGCCCACGGGCAGGGTATAGTCATGGTATCGCAGAAACCCCGCATCCAAGGATCCGATACGGACATATCCTGCAAAAACGCAGTGCTTGACCACCTGGGGATTAAATCCATCCGTCACCCATACATCATGCCAAGCCGTGCAGGTATTGCCTTGGGCTTCAAGGACGCGGATTTCTTCGGGTACTAAAGGACGATAGCGGTCCTGCCGGCGAGATCCATGCAAGGATCTGCCCGGAGGGGTATACAACGCTTCTAGTTGCTGATTACGGAGGTAATATTCATCTTCCCCTGCAGGAAGGTAAGGGAGGGGGATAAAATCATAACTATACCCTGGGGTAGATCCCCTATCAGTAAGGCTAGACTCGATAAATGTCGTGTTCATTACCTCAAGCATACCCAGACAGTAAACGAAGGTCTAGCTGGAGCAGGTCCTGTATCTCATGAGGCTTTTTCCAAACCACGCTTAGTTTTACAAGAACTTCTAAGTCTCACCGGACCGTTTCATCCAAGGGGTACAAGCGTCCTTCGGGAATTGAAAGGGTGCAATTTTCGCTTGTTATTGACAAAGTTACAAACCAGGGTTTACAAAAAAAAATTTATCAGGGATAATAAAACTATCTTTCATACTTTTAGGAGGAAATGAATGAAGAAGTTGAGTATGGTGCTCATCGTTCTTGTAGCCATCGGTTCCCTCGGATTCGCCAAAGGCGGTCAGCAGGGAAGCGGAAGCAGCAGTCAGAGTGCGTTGGTGGGTATTGCTATGCCTGAGACCCATGTCCAGCGCTGGCAGAAAGACGGGGCCAATCTTAAGGCAGCAGTCGAAAAGCTTGGATACCGGGCGGAAGTGGCTTACGGCGACGCAGACCAGAACCGGCAGAATCAGCAGATCCAGAACTTTTTGACCAACGGCGCCAAACTGCTGATTGTGGGTAACATCAATGACGGGGTGAACTCCGCTATTACCGATGCTGCCCAGGATAAGGTGGCGGTCATTGCCTATGACCGGCTCATCATGAACTCTGCGGATTATGACTACTACATCACCTTTAATAACTACAAGGTGGGTCAGTTCCAAGGACAGGGACTTGAAACCGGGCTTAAGCTCAAAGAGGCCAGCCCGGATGCTCCCAAGTACATCACCCTCTTTGCCGGTTCTCCCACGGACAACAATGCGAAGTTCTTCTTTGACGGGGCCATGAGTGTGCTCAACCCCTATATCAAGAGCGGGGTTCTCAAGGTAGTCGGTCCCTATCCTGAGACTTCGGCGGATAACGCTAACTTCCAGCGGATTGCCACGGAAAACTGGCAAGCCCCTATAGCCAAAACCAGGATGGAAAATCTCCTCAACAACGATGCGGCGAATGTGGTGCTGGACGGGATCCTCGCGCCGAATGATACCTTGGCCCGGGCCATCATCGAAGCCTGTCTTGCAGATGCCAAATATGCTGATGGAAAGCTCCCCGTGGTTACCGGGCAGGATGCAGAAGCGGATTCGGTCTTATCCATCAAGAATGGTCAGCAGTACATGACCGTATTCAAGGATACTGCTAAGCTCGCGGAAGCAGCGGTTTTATTGGCAGACCAGATCATCAAAGGCCAGAACCCTGCTATTCCCGGAGCGACCCTTGCTTCAGGGGATATTGCCAGCATTGGCGATACAGGTAAGAAGCGGGTTAAAGCATACCTTTTGGAACCGGTTATTATTACCCAGGATAACTGGCAGGTTCCCCTTGATGCGGGGCATTTCACTCCTGAAGAAGCGGCCCGTCTAAAATAACGCGCTGCCGGAAGCATATACGGGGGTTTGGGGGGCCTTTCGGCCCCCCATATACCATTGCCGGAAGTGTATACAGGGGTTTGGGGATCGGTCTCCCCAAACAGAGGTGGAACCGGTACTCTGCACAGGAGATACAGTCCCTCGTCCCTAGGTGCTTCTTATGCAACGAAGGGGAGATTATGGGTGATTATATTCTTGCAATTGAAAATCTGACCAAAGACTTTCCCGGGGTGCGGGCCTTGGATAAGGTCAATTTAAAAGTAAAAAAAGGGGAAATCCATTCCCTCTGCGGAGAAAACGGCGCGGGAAAATCCACCCTGATGAGTGTTATTAGCGGGGTTTATCCCAAAGGCAGCTACGAGGGAAAGGTCTTCTACAAAGGACAAGAGACCAATTATCATAGCGTCAAGGATAGTGAAAAAGAAGGGCTTGCCATCATTCACCAGGAATTAGCCCTGAGTCCCTATCTTTCGATTTACGAAAACATTTTTCTCGGGCACATGAAAACCCGCTTCGGCATCATCAACTGGAATGACTATATCCAGGCCTCAAAGCAGTACCTGGACCGGGTGGGTCTTCACGAAAACCCCGCTACTATCGTGAGTAAACTTGGGGTGGGTAAACAGCAGTTGGTGGAAATCGCCCGGGCCCTCTCCAAACAGGTGGAACTGTTGATTCTGGATGAACCCACTTCTTCTTTGAATGACGATGAAAGTGAAAAACTGCTGGATCTGATGCTTGAGTTCAAACGCCAGGGCATTACTTCGGTGATGATTTCCCATAAACTCAATGAGGTGCTCAAAGTGGCGGATACGGTAACGGTGCTTCGAGACGGGAAGTCCATTGCTACCTTTGATGTTAAGGCCGGCCAGCTCACCGAAGAGATGATCATCAAAGATATGGTAGGCCGGGACCTGACCCACCGTTTTCCGGTACGGAAGACCGAGCCCGGTGAAACGATCATGGAAGTGAAGAACTGGACCGTGTATCATCCTGAATATCACACGATTAAAGTGGTGGATAATGTTTCCTTTTATCTGCGAAGGGGTGAAATCCTCGCTTTCTGTGGTCCCATGGGGGCAGGCCGTACCGAATTGATGATGAGCATCTACGGTAAATCCTACGGTTCCCGGAGCGAAGGGGCATTGTACATCCAAGGGAAGCAGGTTGTCCTGAACCGGACAAAGGCGGCTATTGATACGGGACTGGGCTATGTTTCGGAAGACCGGAAAAATCTGGGCCTCATCCTGATTCAGGATATTAAGACCAACATCTCCATCTCTTCTTTAGAAAAACTCTCCCGTTTTGGGATGGTTTCCGCACAGCAGGAGATCCAGGAAGCGGAAAAATACCGGAAGGAGTTGCGGATCAAGACCCCTTCTATCAACCAGCTTACCCGAAACCTCTCCGGCGGGAATCAGCAGAAGGTAGTATTAAGCCGGACCCTCTTAGCGGACCCGGACATCTTCATCGTGGATGAACCTACCCGGGGTATTGATGTGGGGGCCAAGTCGGAGATCTACAACATTCTAAGCGAGCTCGTAGGGCAGGGGAAGAGCGTCATCATGATCAGCTCTGAATTGCCCGAGGCTCTGGGCATGGCGGACCGGATCTACGTCATGAATGAAGGAAAGATCAAGGGTATGCTCATGCACGATGAGGCAACCCAGGAAAAAATCATGCAAATCGCCCTGGTTGGGTAAGGGCGCCAAGCGCCGCGGCCTCCTTTGGGGCTTACAGGTAAGGAGCATAAATGAGCGATAGATCGATTGAAAAGGCCGGTGAAGGAGTGAATATAGCAAGCCTCATCAAAAATAATATTCGGAACTATTCTATGTTCCTCATGCTGGCCCTAATCATGGTGGTGTTTGCGGTGTTGACCAAGGGTACGAACCTGAATTCCCGTAATTTCACCAACATTTTTATCCAATATAGTTACGTCCTCATCCTCGCAGTAGGTATGGTGCAGGTCATCATCACCGGCGGAATCGACCTTTCGGTAGGTTCGGTCTGCGCCTTTGTGGGAGCTATCAGCGCCATGGTCTACAATACCGGTATCGGTATGGGGGCAACCCTGCTGGCATCCCTGGTTGTGGGCCTTGCCATTGGTGCGTTCCAGGGGTTTTGGATTGCCTATCTGAAAATACCCGCCTTCATCGTTACCTTGGCAGGGATGCTTTTATTCCGGGGCCTCACCTATATTATCACCCATGTGAATCCCATAGGGCTTAAAGATGATGGGTATAAACAGATAGCATCCGGTATGCTGGATAGTAAGGCCCTGCAGGTGGGCCAGGTCCATCTCACTGCGCTGCTGGTCGGGGCCCTGGTCTTTGCCCTATACGTGGTTAGCGCATGTATATCCCGCCAAAGAAACATACAGAATAAATTCGACGTGAGTCCTTGGGGCATTTTTATCGGCAAACTGATCCTGATAGGTCTCCTGGTCCTGGGTCTCAGCCAGCGCTTTGCCACGTACCGGGGTCTTCCGGTAGTGGTAGTAGTGCTGGGGATCACGGTGTTTATCTTTCATTTTATGATGAAGAACACGGTTCTGGGTAGGTTTATCTATGCAGTGGGAGGCAATGCCCGATCCGCTAAACTGTCGGGTATTAATGCTGAACTGATTACCTTTCTGGTTTTTTGTATTATGGGTTTACTCTCAGGTCTTGCGGGGGTGGTCTCCACAGGGTACATGAACTCGGCTCTTCCCCAGGCAGGAAACCTCTTTGAACTGGATGCCATCGCGGCCTGTTACATCGGTGGGGTTTCTGCATCGGGGGGTATCGGCACGGTAGTGGGGGTTATTGTCGGGGGCCTAGTGATGAGCGCCATCAATAACGGAATGTCCCTCATGAACATTGGTTCTGACTGGCAATACGTGGTAAAGGCCTTGATTCTCCTCTTAGCGGTGTTCTACGATGTGTATACCCGGCGAAAAGCCGGTTTAGGCTGATAGTACAAAAGGGGACCGCAGCGTTTCTTGGGTGAAACCGTGCGGTCCGGTAGTAATCGAAGTAAGGCAGCAGGGTTGGAGGCATTCTGAAGCAAAGTTCCGGGGCGTGGAGGGTTTTTCAGTCCGATCAAGCCTGCAGGCCCTTTTCTTGTAGAACTTTGGTCTGTTGTTAAGAAGCAGTAAACCTCCTAAGTGTCAGCGGTTGTTTCAAAATGTCCCATTTTGAAACTGCCGCATCCTACGGTAATATAAGGAACGTATTGATATGACCCTATGGGATATAGTAGACCACATCATAAACCGGCTCCCGCCAGTGGCCCTGAACTTGATAGGTATGGGCGCAACAGTGCTTATTTTAACCGGTTTTGGTAAGTACGGCGTGGAATTTTTTAGACGCGGTTTTTCGCAGAAGTTGAGTAGTTCCCTAGATGAACGGTTTGACGCCTTGGAGGTAAAGCTAAGCCGTTCCATGGATGGACGGTTTGATACCTTGAATGTAAAGATCGATGGAATTAAAGGAGAGATTGACGGAATCAAGGGGGAGATCGGCGGAATCAAAGGAGAAATTGATGGATTGCGAGTGGAAACCAGAGAGGAAATTTCCGTCATAAAGATGGAACTGGCAGATATAAAGCTCAATCACTTCAGCCATCTCAAGGGTTATCTCACGATTTATCCTGCTGGATAAAGGGGTAATCAACCACAAAGAGAAAGCCGTTTCGTAGAGTATCCGATTGGATAGCCCTAGCTTGTCTTTGCGCCGGTAAGCAGATAGACCGGGAGTAATGGACTTGAAAGCCAATAGATTAAGAAAATCCTCGGATTCTTCCCGGTAGTCTCCTATCCCCCAAAATGAGTATGATAAACTTATGCAAGCGAAACCAGAACAAAAACTAGTTAAAAAGCCCCCTAAGGCAGCCCTTAAAGAGCTGGCAAGACCAGCAGCTTCCCGAGTATACGATGAATCCAAGATAAAGACCCTATCTTCTTTGGAACATATACGCCTGCGGACCGGTATGTATATCGGACGCCTAGGGGATGGCTCGCACCCCGACGACGGAATCTACGTGCTCCTCAAGGAAATCATTGATAACGGCATTGACGAATACATTATGGGAAATGGAAACCGTATTGAAGTGGAAGTACAGATAGAACCTACTCCGGGCTTATCCGCAGGCAAGAGCGCGGTGAAGGTTCGGGATTTTGGCCGGGGAATTCCCCTGGGTAAGCTGGTGGAATGTGTCTCAGTGATCAATACCGGGGCTAAATACAACGATGAGGTGTTTCAATTTTCCGTGGGTCTCAATGGGGTGGGGACCAAGGCGGTCAACTCCCTGTCTTCCTTTTTTCGGGTCCGTTCTATCCGGGAGGGGGCCTATGCAGAAGCGGTCTTTGAACGGGGGGTCCTCATCAAAGAGATCAAGAAGGGGAAGCTCAAAACCTCTGAGCCGAACGGCACCCTGGTGGAGTTTACCCCAGATAAGGAAATCTTCGGGAATTACGCCTTCAATCAGGAATTCATTGAACGGCGGATCCAGCATTACGCGTACCTTAACCGGGGGCTGACCCTCTTCCTGAACGGCAAAGCCTACCTGTCTTCGGGGGGGCTGTTTGACCTGCTCACCGAAGAGATTGGAGAAGGGGGCCTCTATCCCATTGGGTACTACCAGGGTGAACGGATTGAGTTCGCCTTTACCCATACCGCTAACTACGGGGAAGGGTATTTTTCCTTTGTCAACGGCCAATACACCAGTGACGGAGGTACCCATCTTTCAGCCTTTAAGGAGGGTTTCCTCAAGGGGATTCAAGCCTATTGCAAGAAGGAGTACCGCAGCGAAGATATCCGGGAAGGGACGAGCGCCGCAGTGGCTATTAAACTGCAAAACCCCATCTTTGAAAGCCAAACCAAAAACAAGCTGGGCAACACGGATATTCGGGCCTGGGTGGTCCAGGAAGTCAAAGCCGCAGTGGAAGACTGGCTCCACAAGCATCCTGAGGCGAGTAAAAAGCTGGAACAGAAGATCATCGCCAACGAAAGCCTGAGAACCGAATTGAACGAGGTTAAGAAAGAAGCCCGGGAAGCGGCCAAGAAGATTGCCCTGAAAATTCCCAAACTCAAGGACTGTAAGTACCACCTGGAGGACGGGGAAAAGGGGACCTCCTCCACGATTTTCATTACCGAGGGGGATTCCGCTGCAGGTTCTATGGTTTCCAGCAGGGATGTGATGACCCAGGCGCTATTCTCCCTCCGGGGCAAGCCTGAAAACATGTACAGCAAGAAACGAGCGGCGATCTACAAGAACGAGGAACTCTACAATATGATGATGGCCCTGGGGATTGAAAACGGTTCCAGTTCCCTCCGGTACGCCCGTATTGTTATTGCCACTGATGCGGACTTCGACGGCTTTCATATTCGCAATCTGCTCCTTACCTTTTTCCTCTCCTACTTCGAGGAACTGGTCAACTCCGGTAGGGTCTATATTCTGGAGACCCCCCTTTTCCGGGTACGGACCAAGAAGGAAACCCGGTATTGCTATACTGAAAAGGAACGAAACGAGGCAGTGCAGGCCCTGGGAAACCAGAGCGAAGTTACCCGGTTCAAGGGCTTAGGGGAAATCAGCCCCAAGGAATTCGGCCAATTCATCGGACCGGATATGCGCCTAGTTCCGGTAGCAGTGCAGACCCTCAAAGCGGTTCCCCAGGTCTTGAGCTTTTACATGGGTAAGAACACCCCTGAACGGCGGGAGTACATCATGAAAAACCTGGTGAATGAACGCTAATCCGGCAACGCCGGGACCGGCGGTCCTCTACATACAGAACTGCTCAGGCGAAAAACAGGCGCCTCTGACCTGTCCTGCCTATTCTAGGGTTTCTGATGAACCGTAAAGACCGGCTTCTTCCCTGCCTTTTCCAAGGAATCCCTGGAGTCTGAGATTGCTTCGACGACTCCTGAAACATAGTCTACCAATCACCACTACTACGCCTGAGCGGTTTTATCCAGATATGGGTACGTACAAAGAAAGACGCCGGGCTTAGGGAAGAACCGAGAAGAACGAGGAGCCGTTTACAGGAGGCAGGGATCCGGAGGTAAGGGTACCCCTCGGGATTGGCCCGGCATCGTAGGTTTTTCTGGAGAGATGATACAGGAAGACCCTTCCCTGGATTGGGGCAACGAAGTAGGGGAAAATAGCATAGGTACCGCAGAATAATCATGACCCTCGATAATGACGTAGCCGTTGGTCCCGCTGAAGGAAATTCTATTCCTCCTGTTCGTATTTCCGCTATCAGGTATCTCCACGATATCCCGAGCGGATGTTCGGGGGATTTCGCTGTGGGGTATCACTTAAGATAGGAATAGTACTAGAGGTCCGAAAGTTCAATAAATCTATACAGAATAAAGACCAAACCACGATAAAGTCTCTGCAAAAAAACGAGAAAAATTAAGAGAAAATGAAAGAAAACCGAGAATTGCGGCCATATCCTTTAAGTAGCTTTAACTTTTTATCCTGCAGAGACTTAACTTCAAATTTTTTGCTTTAGGTTTGGTAAAGAGGACTGAAAATAGCTTCAAAGGTGGGACAAATGGCTATAATTCTTTATAATATAAAGATTTACGCAATTATCCTTTCACATATACCCGAATAACCCACCCGGCTGTCCATTACTAATCTAGTAAACTATTTACAATCTGTCGTATTTTTATTCATCCCTTTTCTAAAACCGACATCCGGATACCTTGACCATCTTCCCGCCTGACTTTCCCTCTCTTTACCTAGGGCTCTATGCAGTCTTCAAGATTTTTCACTGGTTCTTAAAAATTATCACCAACTATGACGGAACTTTCCCGTGCTTTCTTACATGCTCCGTGGGAGATTACCGAATGACCTTTCTTGAAGGTAACCGAATGTTTCCGACCGAAAAAGCGGCTGTCGATTACTTCTTACACCTCTGTTACAACGATATTCTGATCTGCCCCCTAGTGGCGCGAAGGTAAAGAGTTACCGTTTCAAGAAGCGGGTCAGCGTTTGTCATTACAAGAACTGCAATAACTCGTTCTTTCCTTTCTGCGGTACAATTTTCGAGAAATCAACTACGAGCCTGGTCAAGTTATTCTATGCGCACCTCTTCCTGAATGGCAAAAAGGAATCTCCGCCTACCAGTTACATTACAAGACGAAATAGCGGATGCTCCAGCAGATTAGAACCGCTATGGATAATACCAACCGGTCGAAGGTGTTCAGCGTTCTGGTAGAAATCGACGAAACCTACCTGGGGGAAAACCGAAAAGGGAAAATGTCAAGTTCGATGCCGACGGCACGGTCATCCCATCGGAAAAACTACCCAAAAAATGGGGAAGTGGTACAGACAAGACCCTAGTCGTCGGTGTAAAAAACGAAACTCAGGCAGGGTCTACGTTCAGGTCACCTGATGTGTAGTTCCTCCCATCTATACCCTACTGCTCCCGCTTGCTATACCCCTTCGATTGAAGTAGTCTGACGGCCACTGCCACCATCCATATTGCTTCCATGATCCCGTTAAATACCTCCCCCGCAGTTGATTCAGGGTCTTGCAAGCAGGCCGTTGTCCCCGGCGCCTCATAAAGATGCTATGCTCCTTGCAGTGTTTTTACCCACATCCGTAATGAACCTCTCTTGTTCCTAGAGATATAAACGGCTACTTGGGTCAGGATTTCAGGATGATACTGGCCCCACCGCCTGCCTGGTAGTTCCTGAGTAGTTAGGTGCTAGGCATCTGGTGGATGACCCGGCTTACCAGAGGGATCAGATACTTTTCCAAGATGAATTCGCCGGCCCTTGGGGGTTGAGATAGGGTTGCCAGTGGGAATAGGAGGTATAGGGTAGTCTCCCTTTTCCTCGGATCATGGGGACATGGTATCATGACCTGGGTGATGAGTGTATCACAATAGGAGGCTGCCCAAACTTCCTCCCCAGGCCCATAAAGGATAACATTAGTTGCAGGCTGCAAAGGTCCGACTCATTCTGCAGGAGCGGAGATTGACCAGGAAGCGCTTCAGCCCGATAAAACCCATAGTGATTCTGTTCTGGAAAATAAGCCTCATGTTTTGCGGGACTTCATCGATCTTAAAGAAAAGATGAGGACCCGTCATCGCCACTATTTCAAAGGTTTCTATGTATTTATCCTGGGAGAGGCACTGCGGCCGCCAGGGCCCAGCGTATATAAATTACCCTGAACCGAAGGCAAAGGGGGATTGAAAAAGCAATCACTCAAGATATTCATTCGACCCCATCATCTGTTTCCTCAACCCAATGCTGCTGCTCTTCGTTTCTGTGTCTGCTCGGGCACCGTCAATGCCAGTTTCCTCAAGACAGCCATGTTTTCCAGCCCTTTATCCTTCTGCAACCGCGAACCATCTTCCCCCAAACGCTACATCAAGCACATAAGGTAACGAGTTTTCTTACTCCCATGTTCCAGAACAGTTCAGGCACATTGTTCCGTGTCAGCCAGTAGGCTGGATATAAAAAGACGCCGTTCCACCATAACCTCCCCGTTCGATTCCACTGTTCTGTATACTTTTCCAATTTGGATGCCGCTCTAGCAGCCAGCCCTCATCGTCGCTGACCGCATAATCCCGGTCTTCAAAGTACTCTTTCACGTCCTCGTACCGTGTTTCCTGATTCTCCTTCAAGGAAAAAAGGTAATCCGCCTTCTTTTCACCACTTGGTTGGCTATTTTGTATTGGTACCCCTCGGACTTTAGTCCACCGTATCTATGATTACGATACAGCCTTCCAAGACCAATTTCTTCAATAAGGTCGGTATCACCATGATTGTGGAAACTTCGTTTCCCTTACTCTTTTCCTCTGTCTTCACCGTCCTCGCTCCCCCAGCCGGTTCTCCGTCACTCACGCACTCACGATATGCAGTGCCCTCTCTCCCTTTGAAGTGTCCCTGGACTGTCTTCCCGTCTATCACGATAATTTCCCGCTCGTACTTCTGTTTGATAGCCTGTACCCAATTCATAAAATACTGCTCAACCGATTCAGGTGCTATCCGGTTCATCACTTACTGGTACACATCATGATACGGAATACCATGTTCCCATTTCAGAAATCGGCTGAGCCAAGCTTGCTTTACTTTTCCGTATCGCTCGATGTCTTCCCTGTCTTGAGCCATGACAATGCCTGCCGGAATGGTTATGACCATGACTTCCTTGGCGGGTACAGTCTGTTTCGCTCTATCCGGAGGTTCTGTATGACCGAAAAATAGGTTATGATGAACAAAAGTGGCTGTTCCATGGTTCTCATCCAAGAAAACCATGCCAAGTCTGCCTTCTTTTTCCTTTTTTATATGCGTTGGTCCTGCTGCACCCGCTTGTTATTCATAACTGATTATTATATTATGCTAGAATTATGATTCCGGTTTTAGACCGGTTACAGAACGGGAGGAGCTCATGATGGCTGAAGAAAAAACAGAAGGGCAGATGCTCGGTGAAAAGTTGGGGTTCAAGATTAAAAATGCATGGGAAACGATAAGCGACACGGACTTAAAAGCAGTTGAAGAGTTTGCGTGTACCTATAAGGTTTTCTTGAACACAGGTAAAACGGAACGGGAACTGACGGTACAGACGATTGAGCGTTTGCGGAAAGCCGGTTTTATCGATATTCAGGACGCTCTGGCCTCAAAAGACAAACTGGCGCCGGGTACGAAGGTGTATCAAAATATCCACGGAAAGGCGCTGAACTTTGCGGTTCTGGGAAAAAAGCCCCTTTCTGAAGGCGCTGCGATTGTAGGCGCTCATCTTGATTCGCCGCGTATTGATTTGAAAACCAATCCAATATACGAAGACACTGACTTTGTATTGTTTGATACGCACTATTACGGCGGTATCAAAAAATGGCAATGGCCCACGGTGCCGCTCGCGCTGCACGGGGTGATTTTTGGGAAGGACGGCGCAAAGCAAACGATCTGTGTGGGGGAAGATGAGGATGATCCGGTGTTTGTTATTACTGATTTGCTTCCCCACTTGTCCCAGGATTGGGACAACAAGAAGATGTCTGAATACATCACCGGCGAGGAACTCGATATTTTGGCGGGTTCTGTGCC
>JAITAI010000249.1 GCA_031284195.1 Treponema sp. | reverse complement strand
GTAAACAGGATATTCTGGATTGGGAACAGCAGTATGAGCCGATCCCTGAAGGTTCCTTTGTTGCCTTCCGGAGTGATTGGTCAAAACACAGCCCCGGGGACTATGAAAACAAGGATGCCAGCGGCAAAGCCCATTATCCCGGGTGGGATATAGAAGCCCTCACATATCTGGTCGAGGTACGGAATGTAGCCGCTGTTGGACATGAAACTCCCGATACGGATTCCGCCATTACCGGAGCTACCGTAGGCTTTATCGGCGAGGATTATGTACTTGATCAGGGAAAACTCAATGTGGAACTTCTCAAAGACCTGGATCAGGCACCTGCAATCGGCGGGATTGTATTTGTTACCTTCCCAAAATTGAAAAATGGAACTGGTTTTACCAGTCGGGTTTTCGCCATCGTTCCCAAATAACGCTCATCGTTACAGAACTGCGGGGTATTATTCTCTAAGTTCAAGGATAGGACCGGCTCTCGATCCTATCCGGTTTCTTCATGTTTTCGTGTTTTAGGGATTCTGCTTGTAAACCCACATACGTGCATGGACCACCGGTGCTGTTTCTGAAGCAGTACTGGGTCGCAGCTCTTGAAGGACCTGGTAAGTTCGGCTTTGAATCCAGCGGAAAAGTCCAGAGACGTAAAGAAGCTCACCATTCATAAATACCCTCACGAGCCCCCTGATTCATGATGTCTACTATAGTGTCGGGCTAAAGCCTGCAACTAGAGGGTGTTTCAAAATTTTACCTGGTGAAGCTGGTTCAAGACCTTTACTTTTTTTGATAATGTTAATATCTTAACTATTAATAATTTCATTGTTAAGGATTTTACCGTATGAACAACGATAGTATATACCTTATGGAACGGGAAAAACCGGCTGTTGCGATTATCCGTCTGGCGCTCCCCATGATGGTGGGTATGATTGCCCAGATGGTTTACAATATGACCGATACGTTTTTTATTGGGCAGACAGGAGACCCGAATATGGTTGCGGGGATTTCGCTGGCCATGCCCCTTTTTATGGTTTCCCAAGGGATTGGGAACATTTTCGGCGTCGGGGCGTCGAGTTATATTTCTCGGCTTTTGGGCGCGCGTCAAGGCAAGGACGCGAAACAGACCTGTGCAGTGGCGTTTTGGACGACCTTGGGGATGGGACTTCTTATGACCGCAGCGCTGCTGCTTTTCAAGCGGCCGATTCTGCGCGTTAGCGGGACAAGTGAGGTAACCTTTGTGTACGCTGATGAATACTTTTCCATCATTAGCGGGTTTATCGCGGTTTCACTGCTCAATATCGCCCTTTCAGGGCTGATTCGCAGTGAGGGCGCAACCGCCAAGGCAATGCGGGGGATGCTCATCGGCATTGTGATGAATGTGATCCTGGACCCGGTTTTTATTCTGGTGATGGACTGGGGCGTCGCAGGGGCGGCCTGGGCGACGGTTATCGGTACTGCCGCATCGGTGATGTACCTTTGCCTGCATCTTGTTTCCCCAAAGACCCTGCTCTCGATACATCCAAAAGATTTTAAGCCGAATGCCCGGCTGTACATGGAAGTGCTCAAGATTGGCATACCTTCAGCCCTTTCAAATATTGCGATGACCATTACCCTTATTTTCAAAAACCGCGTTGGGGCAAGTTACGGTGATTTTGTCGTTGCCGGCAACGGGATCAATCAGCGTGTGGGGACCATCAGTTTCATGCTCGTCATGGCCCTCGCCATGGGATACCAGCCCTTTGCCGGTTTCAACTATGGGGCGAAACAGTATCAGCGGCTCAAGGCCGGGCTTCATATCACCGCGTTGTATACGACGGTTCTATCCTTATTTTTTACGACCCTCTTCGCGCTTTTTGGCCGGGACATCATTACGCTTTTTATCCGCGATGAGATTACGATAAACGCCGGGACAAAACTGCTGCGCGCGACGATATGGGCCCTGCCCTTTACGGGCATTCAAATGACGCTGATGGTTACGTTTCAGGCTTTGGGAAAGCCCGTACTGGCGACTATCGTAACTCTGGGACGGGATTTTATTTTTTACCTGCCCTTCCTTTTTATCTTGAATCATTTTTGGCATTTTGACGGTTTTATGTATTGCCAGCCTCTTGCCGACGCCTTGACAACCGGCGCTGCGCTTATGTTGAGCATCCGCTTATTCAAAGAAATGAAAAAGGTGTGGGGTAAAGAGGGGCATTATGAAGGATGAACTCAAACATGATTTGATACATGCCCTTTTCCGCTTCAAAAAGGTAAGTGCCGCTATTTCCCGCACGCTGTTGGACGCTGAAGGGGACGGTCTCTCGATTACTGAACTGTCTGCTCTCGGCTGTATCAGTACGTATAGCGAAAAAAATTGTTCCGCCACCGAGCATACGACCCACCATGCGATGCACAAGACCGTGGCAGTATCAAAAGCAGCGGTAAGTCACATGTTGGGCAGCCTTGAAAAGAGGGGGTATATCCAACGGGAAATAGACAAGGAAAACCGCCGTAAAATTATTATCACCCTGACCAATAAGGGCAAGGTTGCCGTCGATAAAGCCGGCAAGGACCTGGACGAATTCATGTCCCTTATTATTGCCCGGTTTGGAGAGAAGGACACGGAAACATTCGTGGGGCTGTTGAATCAGTTTGAAGAGGTTGTGGATGAGGTGGTCAGCCTGATTTGAGCGGTCTTTCTTTAAGGCTCTTGTTTTTATTTAAAGTAAAATAAAGTAGTTTCACCATTAGACCTTTTACAAGAGCCCCTGATACATATAATTCGTTGACAAGGAAATGATCTCCTCTTATACTTCTTAAAAAGGTACGATGTTAAGGTTCGTACCTTTTTTGGTTTACGAGGAAAAACGTATTTTTATAACAACCAGGAGGAAAAGTACATGAAAAAAAGGATTGGCGTTGTGGTGGCGGGGATCTTACTGATTCAAACCGGGGTCTTTGCAAAAGGCGGGGCAGAGTCAAAGTCAGGGGCTGCCGGGACGTATCCTCAAAAAGCCCTCTCCATGATCTGTCCATGGAGCGCTGGAGGCGGTACGGATGCGGTTCTGCGGGCCTTGTCCGCAGCAGCAGAGAAGCAGCTTGGGGTATCTATTACCGTGGAGAATAAAACCGGTGGAGCAGGCGCCATTGGTCATGCGGCGATTAAGAATGCCCGGCCTGATGGGTATACCCTGGGGATGATCACCTTTGAGCTGAATTCCCTTCCCCAGCAGGGACTCATCGACTTTACCTATGCTGATTTTGATCCCTTGATCCGGGTAAATGCCGATGCCGCGACCCTCACGGTTAAGGCGGATGCCCCTTACAATTCGGTCCAGGAGTTTGTGGACTACTGTAAGCAAAACCCTGGTGCGGTTTCCATCGGAAACTCGGCCCCTGGTTCGGTCTGGCACATCGGAGCAGGCCTTTTGGCCAATGAGACCGGTATCACGGTCAAGCATATTGCCTTTGAAGGAGCGGCTCCTGCGGTTACTGCCCTGGCAGGGGGACATATTCAAGCGGTATCCGTATCCCTTGCGGAGGTGAAGAGTCAGCTTGATGCAGGTAATGTCAAATGCCTGGGTATCATGGATACCAAGCGGAGCCCCTTATATCCAGATATTCCCACTTTCATTGATCAGGGGTATAACATTACCTATTCTACCTGGCGTGGACTGGCCCTTCCCAAAGGAGTGGATCCGGCAATCAAAACCGCCCTGGTGAACGCCTTTACCCTGGCCATGCAGGACCCTGCTTTTATTACGCAGGCTAAAAACCTTAACCTGGAACTTGCTTTCTTGGGCCCTGAGGAATTTGCGAGCTTCCTTAAAACGAATTTTGATGCGGTTACCAAGACCTTACAGGAAACCCACCTCTTGGATGAGTGATCAGGATACATAATCCTGAACCCTTCGGAGGGTTTCGTGCGGGAGATCAGGAGGATAGGTGAAAAAGGCAAATATAGCCGGTGCGATTATGGGGATGCTCTTTAGCGCCTCGGCGTTTATCCTAACCTTAGGGTTTAAACAATTCAAAAATGTTCCGGTAGGGCCTGAATTTTTCCCCCGGTATCTTGCGGTGGGTTTGTTTATCTGCTCCGCGGTCTTGCTGATTCAGGCACTCCTATCCGGTTCAGAACAGGACAAACCTGCCCCAACCCTTAGCCTCCGGAATCCCGGCATGAGACGCCTCCTTATGGGGCTGGGGATTATTATACTCTATGCCTGGTCCTGGGAAACCCTGGGTTTTCCCTTAGCTACCCCCGTGGCCATGTTCGCCCTGATGTTTCTGCTTGGACTGCGCAGGTATCTGCTTATGCTCCTCTTTTCCTGTGGGGCTATGGGGGTGATTTTTTGTACCTTCAAATTCTTGTTGGGTATTGATATGCCCTTGGGCCTTGGGGAACGGCTTTTCTACTAGGAGGGACTATGGATTTCGGCTTACTGCTGGGCAGCATGGTTCAGGTCTTTGCTCCGGCTAATGTGCTGTTCATTATCCTGGGGGCTGTTGGGGGCATCCTGATTGGTTCCATTCCCGGACTTACCTCAACCATGGGAATCGCCTTACTCGTCCCCTTCACCTATGGAATGTCAATTATTCCTTCCATTGGTATGCTCCTGGGTATCTTCTGCGGGGCCATGTACGGAGGCTCTATTGCGGCAATTCTGATTAAAACACCCGGGACCCCTGCAGCAGCAGCCACGGTCATGGACGGCTATCCTATGGGGCAGAAAGGGGAAGCCGGTAGGGCCTTGGCCATTGCCTTGTTCTCTTCTTTTGCAGGCGGCATGATCGGGGCGGTGATCATGACCTTTTTAAGCCCCTTTATCTCCCGTATGGCCCTCAAATTCGGTCCTGCTGAATTTTTTACCCTGGCTGTCTTTGGTCTTTCGGTTATTATTTCCATTTCAGGTAAGAGTCTCACTAAAGGACTTATCGCCGCATTTTTTGGCCTCTTGATATCCACGATTGGTATGGACAAGACCTCCGCATACCTGCGCTTCACCAAATTACCCGGTTTTTACGAAGGGATTCCCTTTATTCCCGGTCTCATTGGCCTTTTCGCCCTTTCTGAGGTATATGGGAATATAGAAAACATCCTAAAAGGCACGAAAATACATACAAAAATCAGCGGTGTGCTTCCTTCTTGGGGGGATATTAAAATAATTGCCCGGTCTTTTGTAAGTGGCGGACTTATTGGAACCTTTATCGGAGCAATTCCTGGGGCAGGAGGGGATATCGCGGCTTTTGTTTCCTATTCAGAAGCCAAACGGGTCAGTAAACACCCGGAACAATTCGGTACCGGCATCCCTGAAGGGGTTGCTGCTGCGGAATCTGCAAACAACGGATGTACCGGCGGTGCTATGATTCCATTGCTTTCCCTGGGGATCCCCGGGGATTCCAATACAGCCGTACTGATGGGGGCCTTTATCATGCATGGTTTTCAGCCAGGCCCTATGATGTATGTGGAGCATCTGGATATTATCTATGCGGTTTTTATGTCGATGATTGCCGCCAATTGTGCCATGTTCATCGCCGGTATGGGGGGTATCAAGATCTTTGCGAAAGTTATTTCCCTGGAACGGAAGATGCTCATTCCCGCTATTCTGGTGCTTTCTTTGGTTGGCTCCTATGGGATCAACCAGAACATGTTCGATGTGTACTTTGCCCTCGCCATGGGCTTGGTGGGATACCTCTTGCAAAAATACGAATTCCCTTTAAGTCCGATTCTGCTCGCCCTCATTCTCGGCCCGATGAGTGAAAGCAATCTCCGGCGATTCATGCAGATAGATGACGGTCAGTTTTGGAAAATCCTTACCAAGCCTATCTGTCTGGTCTTTCTGCTGCTTGCCTTACTTTCCATGATTACGGCAGTGATAAACCAGCGAAAAATCAACCAACGAACCCAAGCCTCTCCGCACCCTTAGCTTTTTGTAGTAGGTGCGCTCTTTGTTTTGGCCAGTACCATGAGCAACGCGATGTCCCCTTGGCGGACCCCGGGGATCCGGGCTGCTTGACCAAGGGTCAGGGGATGAACCTGGGAGAGTTTTTCCTTGGATTCTGCGGAAAGACCGGGGATTGCCCTATAATCTAAGGCCTTATCCAGCTTGATGGCTTCCATTTTGGCGTTCCGTGCGGCTGCTCGCTTTTCCTTTTCCAGGTAACCTGCATATTTTATATCCAACCGCGCTCGATTAAGCCATTCCTGGGGATAGGCCTCCAATTCCGGGGCATAAGGGAGCAGTTCTTCCAGGTGCACTGCCGTGTCTGTCAAGGTTCGTTCCAAGGTATCCCCGCCATGAGGCCGGAGGCTCAGAGCTGCTCCAGAACGCTCCTGTTCCCGAAGACCCGGTACGATCCGGTGCCGCAACAGTTCCCGGATCACCTCTAAGGCTTGGGTCTTTCGCTGGAATCGTTCCCAGCGCTGTTCCGGCATCAGGCCCAATTCCCGAGCCTTGGGACAGAGCCGGGAATCAGCGGTGTCATGGCGTAATACCAAGCGGTGTTCTGCTCGGCTGGTGAACATCCGGTAGGGTTCGGTGGTTCCCAGCGTGGTAAGGTCGTCAATCAAAACCCCGATATAGGCTTCGGCTCGTCCTAAAATCAGAGGGGGCCCTCCCCGGAGTTTCATGGCCCCGTTGATCCCCGCGATGATACCCTGAGCCGCGGCTTCCTCATAACCGGAACTGCCATTGGTCTGACCTGCTACCAATAAGCCCCCCAGTCGCTTAGATTCCAGGGTGGGGAAAAGGTCCAAGGGGTCAAGGTAATCGTATTCTACTGCATAGGCTGGTCTGACTATCCGGGCTTCCTCAAGTCCGGGGATGCTGTGGATGAAATCCCGCTGCACATCTTCCGGGAGGGAACTAGAGGCCCCGTTGAGGTACATTTCATGAGTAGCAAGTCCTTCAGGTTCAATGAAAATATGGTGCCGGTCCCGTTCCGGGAATCGAATCACCTTGTCTTCAATGGAGGGGCAATACCGGGGGCCTACCCCGCGGATTTTACCGCCGTACAAGGGGGATCGGTGGATATTCTCTTTAATGATCCTATGGGTTTGGGGAGTGGTATAGGTGATCCAGCAGGGAACCGAAGGCCGGTCCAAAAAGACCCCGGGCTCCACATCAAAGGAAAAAGGGGCTGGCCTCTCGCCGTCCTGCCGTTCTAATCGGGCATAATCAATACTGTTCCCGGAGATACGGGCCGGGGTACCGGTTTTGAGCCTACCCAAAGGAAAACCTCGGCGCCGCAACCTGAGCCCCAGTCCTAAGGCGGCCCCTTCTCCCAGGCGGCCTTGAAGCGCATCGTACTCACCGATGAAGATTTTCCCCTCCATAAAAGTTCCGGTAGCCAGGATCACCACCGGAGCGCTGATGCGGTGCCCCCGTTCGGTGAGCACCCCCTGGACCCGGTCCGGAGATTCTGCCACTAACAGGTCTATCACCGTATCCATCAGGATCGAAAGCCCCTGCTGCCTTTCTAGGGCGGATCGAGCCGCTACCTGATAAGCCCATTTATCCGCTTGGGCCCGGGGGGCTTGTACCGCAGGCCCCCGGGAACGGTTGAGGACCCGGTACTGGATGCTGCTTGTATCAATGAGCTTCCCCATTTCACCGCCCAAGGCATCCACTTCCCGAACCAAGTTACCCTTGGAAAGCCCACCCACCGCAGGATTGCATGAGAGTGCACCGATCCGGTCAGGGTTTTGGGTGATGAGCAGGCCCGTGAATCCAAGCCGGGTAAACGCCAGGGATGCTTCAATGCCCGCATGTCCTCCACCTACAATAATACCGTCATAATCCATGTTCAACCTGTGAAGGGCGTAGAAAAAGCCCCATCCCTTTTGTTATGGCGTATTGCAGCAAACCCAGCGTTTCAACAGCCCCAACAGAGGTATACCGTTCATGCAAAGTAAACCGGGTTCACGTAGAAATAATATCCTTAAACTCTTTTTCGTCCAGAGATTCTTTTTCTAGGAGAAAACCTGCTACGGTGTTGAGGAGGACCTTATTTTGGGAGAGTTGGTCCTTGACTCGGATGTATTGTTTTTCGAGGATATGGGCAATTTCCTCATCAATGTACTGCTGGGTTGCTTCAGAATACTCCCGATGCAACAAGGGTTCCGGGGTCTGGGGTCCGCCTAACATCCCTGCCCCTCGCTGGGTAAGGGCCACGTTCTTGAAGCGGCTGCTCATGCCGTAGTCGGTGATCATCCGCCGGGCAATGTCAGTGGCTTTGGTGAGATCATTGGCCGCGCCCGTGGAGATCTTACCAAAGATCAGTTCCTCTGCAGCCCGGCCGCCTAGGAGTACATCGATCTTACCCAGCAGTTCCTCTTCAGTCATAAGGTAGCGGTCCTCTACCGGCATTTGAAGGGTATAGCCCAGAGCGCCAAACCCCCGAGGCACGATGGAGATTTTCTGCACCGGATCTGAACCCGGGGTAAAGGCTGCCATCAAGGCATGGCCGGTTTCGTGGAAAGCCACGATCCGGCGTTCATCCGGGGATATGATGCGGTTCTTTTTCTGGAGTCCTGCCACGGTTTTCTCGATGGCCTCTTCAAAGTCCTTCTGAATAACCTGGGTTCTGCCTCCTCGGACCGCCAGCAGAGCCGCTTCGTTGACGATGTTCGCCAAGTCTGCTCCTACAAAACCGGAAGTGAGTCGAGCAATGGCGTCCAGGTCCACCTGAGGACTGAGTTTGACTGTTTTGGAATGGATACGCAGGATCGCTTCCCGGCCTTTGAGGTCAGGCCGGTCCACCAACACCTGCCGGTCAAAACGTCCGGGCCGCAGCAGGGCAGGATCTAATACATCGGGCCGGTTGGTGGCAGCCAGGATGATGAGGCCGCTAGTAGCATCAAAACCATCCATTTCCACCAGAAGCTGGTTGAGGGTCTGTTCCCGTTCATCGTTACCTCCGGCGATATTGTTGATCCGGCTCTTGCCGATGGCGTCAAGTTCATCAATGAAGATGATACAAGGAGCCTTGTCCCGGGCCTGCTTGAAGAGATCCCGAACCCGGGCCGCGCCCACGCCGACGAACATTTCCACAAAATCCGCGCCGCTCATGCGGAAAAAAGCCACCCCAGCTTCACCAGCCACGGCCCGGGCCAAGAGGGTTTTTCCGGTTCCTGGGGGCCCCACGAGCAGTACCCCTTTGGGGATCTTGCCGCCAATATCGGTGTACTTCTTGGGGTTTTTGAGGAAATCCACCACCTCTACCAGTTCTTCCTTAGCCTCGTCAACCCCGGCCACATCAGAGAAGCGGGTAACAATATCCCCTTCCGCCACGATCACCGCCCGGTTCTGTCCCACGGATAACACATTACCCCCCATGTTTCCCAAACGTTTCATGAGGAAACGCCAAATGAAAAAGAAAAAGGCAATCGGCAGGATCCAGCTAAAGATGATGTTCAGGATTGCACTCCCCTCCCGGGAAACCGCATAATAGGCCACCTGTTTTTCATCCATGAACTTGATGAGATCCGGATCATTGAGGGGCACGGTACGATACACCGGCTCTGATGTTGCCGTGTAGGGGTTTCTGATAGAAGGCCCTGGAGGAAGGTCCCCTTTCAGGGAGGTATAGCCGGTAAAATAGGAATCGGTGAGTTCCACCCGTTTAATCTCCCCAGAGGCGATCTTGGCCTTAAATTCGGAAAAATCAATGGTAGGATTCACCCGTTTCATAAAGACGTAGTTGAAGAGGCTCATTCCCACCACCAGGATCAAAATATACATGATAGAAAATTTCCAGCCACCAAAGGGTTTAGGATTGGGGAGCGGAGGACCGCCAAAGGGAAATTTGAAACCCTTATCCTTGTTGTTTTTTCGCTCACCCATCCACTTGCTCCTTATTACGTAGCATCTTGCTTAATACAAATATCAATCTTTTGGTACGGGATTTCAATATGTTCTTGTTCAAACCGCTGTTTAATGCTTATGAGTATCGAATTTCTGATGTTCCAATAATTGCTCTTCTCAAACCACACCCCAAACAGCAGAACCACCCCGGTCCGGTCGAATTTATCTATCCCGAAAAGAGGGATGGGGTTTTCCAGGCAGTAGATGTTCTTAGCCGCCACATCCAAAAGGATTTCCTTGACCTGTTCCAGGTCTTCTGCGTATGGTATGGTGAGGCTGAGGTCCATCCGCCGTATAGGAAACCGGGTAATGGTTATGAGGTTGCTTTTGATGATGGTTTCATTGGGAATACGGACGAAAAGGTTATCGTAGGTACGGATCTTCACGGAAAGGAGGTCCATAGACATGACGATCCCGGTGATGGTATTCACGGTAATGGCATCCCCCACCTGGAAAGGACGTTCTGAGAGGATGAACAGTCCTGAAATGAAACTGGACATGGAGGTCTGAGCGGCAAACCCAAAGACAATTCCTGCAACTCCCGCTGCCCCCAGGATGGCAGAGGTATCAATGCCCATAGTTTTAAAGACAAAAAGGACCGCCATGATCAGCCCCGTGTACCGGATGCCTTTCTTGACCATGAACGTACGCTGCTCGCTGATCCTGCCCTTGAGGAGCTTCCCCAGAATGAACTGGATCAGGTTAAAAGCGATGAGGATGACCAGAACCATGACCAGGGTTTGCATGATCCTGACGATGAGGTCCAAAGGCTTGGTTTCCTCGGAAAACTGCGTTACCGCTTCTGAAAGAATAGTGGTATCCATGTATGGCTCCTACAGACTGGTTATGTTTTTTATGAAGTCCGCACCTTGACGGATGAGTATATCTCCCATGCCGTTCCGTGCAGCTACGCGGATCTTCCGGTATGATTCCGGCGTCTCCGGGAGCACATTCATTTCGATATTCCCCCCGATGATGGAATCCAAAGCTACCGTATCGGACCATAAACAGCCCTCATGTTCGTAAATATTCAACGGTTCAGTATAAATAGCCAGGCGGTCCAATTCAAGCGGCGTTTTGGCGCGATTCCGGATCACCAGGGGGCAACGGATCAAAGAAAGGGGGGCAGTGCAGACCAGCTCAGAGGACCAGATGATGCAATGAGATGGGAGGGACCTGCAGAGTATACCCGAGGCAGTATCATCCCCAAACCAGGCTTCCGAACAGGCGAAGGGGGTGAAAGCAGTTATCCGCTGATTATCCGCTGTCTCGAAGGCCAGCGCCGGCGGAAACAGCACGGTAAAACGAGCTTCTGCAGCGGGAACCAGGCAGAGCTTCTCCTGCAAGGTTACTAAGTAGGGCTTTTCACTCAGTACCGGGTGCAGGGCAAGGGCGGTTCCCGGTCCTACCATAACAGAGCGGGGAAGCGCTTCTGGGGGAGCCTCCTCACGGGGCCCATAGAAATCATCGGTCATGTCCTTAAGGGGAAGGTCCTGAAAAGCGGTCTGCCAGCGTGCTCTCTCTTTTTTCAGGTACCCCAAGGCGCCGTTCACGTTCCAACAGTACCACAGGCCCTCTTGCGGTTCAAAGGTATTGATTAAAAAATTATCCAT
>JAITAI010000051.1 GCA_031284195.1 Treponema sp. | reverse complement strand
ATGGAATATCCGATGGTTTTATGATACCCTGTAATCTCTTGAAACCCTCGAGTTTCAAACACTTTCAAATAGGGAATTATACTAAAAATGGAGCAAAAGAAAATTGTCCTCGCCTATTCCGGCGGTTTAGATACCACAGTGATTATTCCTTGGCTCAAGGAAAACTACGATTGTGCTATTGTAGCGGTCTGCGTGGACGTGGGTCAGGAAGCGGATTGGGACCGGATTACTCAGCGGGCCCTGGATACCGGGGCCCTTTCCTGCTTTGTGGCAGATGTGAAGCAGGAATATGTAGAAAACTATGTATGGCCTGCGCTTAAAGCTAATGCGTGCTATGAAAACAAGTACCTCTTGGGAACCTCTACTGCTCGGCCCTTGATTGCCAAGGTTCTCGTAGAGTATGCCCGGAAAGAGGGGGCTATGGCCATTGCCCACGGGGCTACGGGCAAAGGAAACGACCAGGTCCGCTTTGACCTGGGGATCATGGCTTTTGCACCGGACTTGGAGATCATTGCCCCCTGGCGGACCTGGGAACTGCGGAGCAGGGAAGAGGAGATCGAATACCTGGAAAAGCGGCATATCCCGGTACCTATGAAAAAGCAGGATTCCTATAGCCGGGACGATAACCTCTGGCATATTTCCCATGAAGGCCTGGAACTGGAGGACCCTGCTACTGAACCGTCTTTAGAGCGGATGCTCAAGATGACGGTGCCTCCAGAAAAAGCTCCTGACCAGGCGGTTTACGTGGAAATATCCTTTGAACAGGGTATTCCCGTTGGGGTGAACGGTAAAAAATGCAATGGGGTGGAGCTGATTCAAACCCTCAATAAATTGGGAGGTGCCCACGGGGTGGGCCTCGTGGACCTGGTAGAGAACCGGGTGGTAGGTATGAAGAGCCGGGGAGTATATGAGACTCCTGGAGGCAGCATTCTCTACTATGCCCATCAGGAACTAGAACATATATGCCTTGACCGTCAGACCTATGCCTTTAAACAGCAAGTCGGAATTAAGCTGGGAGAATTGATTTATGGCGGTCTCTGGTTTACCCCCTTGAGGGAAGCGTTGAGTGTATTTGTGGATTCCACCCAGAAGACCGTTACCGGTACGGTCCGGCTTAAACTGTACAAAGGTTCCATCTCATCCGCAGGGGTCAGTTCCCCTTATTCCCTGTACAATCCCAGTATTGCCAGCTTTACCACTGGAGATTTGTACAACCATGGGGACGCCCGGGGTTTCATCCGACTCTACGGTCTTCCTGTTCTGGTCCGTTCCCTCATGGAACAGGCCCATACCCAGGGAGGAGTTCTGCTGCGAGAGGATACGCCGGTGCAAAGAGATCCCAAATCCGCGGGGACCGCAGGCTAATGGCGGGGAATACCCCTCCTGAAGGCGCTCCGATCCTCTGGGCAGGCAGGCTTGAAGAAAAACCTGGTCCCAGGGCTTTTGCTTTCCAGTCCTCTATCATGGTGGATAAACGGCTTGCCTTGGAAGATATCCAAGGCAGCCGCGCCCATGTGCTCATGTTAGGAAAACAGGGCATTATTCCTGGGGATACTGCGGCGGCCTTAGAAGCAGAACTCGCCCAAATCGCTGAAGAACTGGAATCAGGAACGCTGAAGGTGGATATGGGAGCCGAGGACATCCACTCGTTTATCGAAGGGGTCTTAACCAAGCGCCTCGGAGATGCAGGCCGTATGGTTCACGCGGGCCGGAGCCGGAACGATCAGGTAGCTACGGATCTTCGACTTTACCTGAAACATGTGGTCCCGAAGCTATGCGAAGAACTGAGGGAGACCATCCAGACCCTGTTGGATAAGGCTGAGACCTATGCAGAGGCGCTCATGCCCGGTTATACCCACCTGCAGCGGGCTCAACCGGTTACCCTAGGACATCATCTAGTAGCGTGGTGTACCGGGTTGGAACGGGATATGGGGCGCTTTACCGATGCTCTGAGGAGGTTGGATGAATGTCCCTTGGGAGCCGGGGCCTTAGCAGGTTCAGGACTTCCTTTAGATCGAGAGGCCACTGCCCGGGCCTTGGGCTTTTCCGCTCCGACCCTTAATTCTATGGATTCTGTGGCAGACCGGGACTTTGTCTTGGAGCTTGCCGGGGCCACGGCCATTACTATGACTCATCTTTCCCGGTTCTGTGAAGATCTGGTAATCTGGGCCAGTGAGGAATTCAAGTTTATTAATCTAGCCGAGGCGTGGAGTACTGGCTCATCAATTATGCCTCAGAAAAAGAACCCTGATTTTGCGGAGCTCATTCGGGGTAAGGCTGGGCGGACCACAGGGAACTTAGTATGTCTTTTCACCATGTTGAAAGGCCTTCCTTACGCCTATGATAAAGACCTGCAAGAGGACAAGGAAGCCCTGTTTGACAGTCTAGATACAGTCCGCGCCTGCTTGAGCATATTCCAGGGGATGATGAGTACTGCGATTTTTAATCAGGATCGTATGGAGGGAGCCCTTATAGGGGGCTTCCTGGAAGCTACGGATGTAGCAGAATACTTAGTCCGCAAAGGGCTTCCGTTCCGCATGGCCCATGAGACCGCTGCACTGGTGGTTCGGGATTGTATCGCCCAAGGGCAGCGGAGTATTACCGAGCGGACTCTGGAGGAACTTAAAACCCGATCACCCCTTTTTGAAACAGATATTTACCAAGCCCTCATGCCTGGGGCTTGTGTGAGGGCCCGAAATGGACCAGGCGGTCCTGCCCCTGAAGAGGTACGGCGACAGATAGGGATATTACGGACAAAGATCAACCGGTAACACAAAGTTCACGTGGTATCGGTACAGCCGGGAAGGTTTATTCTGCCCGGCTACATAGGTAATGTAAGTTCGACGATTCGATCCGCATGGGGTATTGGCGGGGTATGAAAAGGAAGCCATTGGTCACAATAGGAAGTTTACCGGAATCTGGTCTCCATATCCAGGCACCAGTTTCAGGGCGAGCGCCTGTTCAACCAGATTTATAACCGCGAACTCAAGGCGCTCAGGGCAAGAAAATAGCCGGCGTTTTATGCGGAAAACTGGGGGTGTGGGGGATTTGTGCTCCTACATGCGCAAAGATTTCAAGGAGAAATCTTCAATACCATGGAGCTTGCTCCGGGGATTCTTTATTCTCCTTTTCAATAATAATGTCATGCCTACAATTTTTTGTCAATAAATTTTCAAACCATCTGTAATGGAGGCTATCAAGATGGTTGATAAGGGTGTCCGTCCGCTCTTGTGCCTGGGGCTGAATGCCAGACCCCGAATAAACCATACAGGGATTAAAGCGCCCTCCACGCCCACCCCATATAGAGGGTGGAGGTTACTCATTGAAACGATTGAAACTCCGTACGGGTGCGTGGGTTGAAACTATCTCGATTCTGTACCCTAGGACATCAAGCAGCTTAACCACCGTTGTGAACAATGGATTTCCCGCCCTTGAAAAAGAACGGTATAAACTTTCCCTGGAAAGATTCAATTCCCGAGCCAACTGCGTCATCCCTTCGGATCTGGCTATGTCTCCGAGTACTTCAAAGAAGAGCTCGGTATCATTTTCCTCAAGAGCCGCTTCAAGATACCCTATCACATCATCTTTTGTTTTTATATGGTCGGCCATATCCCATTGGTATGTTTTTTCCATCTTAAAATCCCCTTGCCAACTCTTTGGCTTTTTTGATGTCCCTATTCTGGGTTGATTTATCACCTGCGCAAAGCAGGATAATGATTGCTTTACCGGTATCTTTGAAATACACCCGATAACCGGAGCCGTAATCAATACGCAATTCAGATACACCCTCACCAACCGGTGCTACATCCCCGTGATTTCCCATGACAAGGTGCCTGATCCGTATGTCAATTCGCCTTTTAGCAAGAACATCTCTAAGCCCCGAAAACCATTTTCGGAATGTTGCGGTTTCCCGGATTTCCATATTATAAATGTAGCTTATAAATCACATATTATCAAGTAGTCGTATTACCATAAAACCCCAAGAGGTTCACGGCGTGGGGCTGGAATGTGGTATGTTGTAAGTATATATAGTATCGTCTGGCGCACCCCATGCAGGTGCGTGGATTGATATTATCGAGGGGAACGCATAATCTGGCTGGATTAGAGGATACCAAACACGAAAACCGAATTAGGCAAAATTACACCTACCCCCAAAACCGGAAATGAGCCGTTGGTTTATCACGGGGAAAACATCGGTGCCAGTCTTCTCGATTTTTGGAGATGGACCGGAAGTCCCTCGGGGCTTTCGATTATCAGGCCCTGCCTCTATTTTCATGGTTTCTTCTTTCTTGGCCGCCCGCGTTTCCCCGATAGCTTTATGAGGTCAGACGGCGGATTCTTCCGGGGTCTGCCAACAGATCGCTTGGGTCCATCTACTTTGGGATGCTCCTTTCTCGGTCGGCCAGGTTGGGCTAGTTCTAGGCGATGCAGGAACAACTCTTCCTGTTCCTGAGAAAACAAATAATCTGTTCCGTTCCGGGGAACACCATGCTTGTCCGCCCAAGCACGGACCCGCTGTTTCGTTACCTTGCTTGCTTGTGCAAGCCTGGCGATGATTGGATCTTCTGGCCTCCCAGATGTTTTCCAGCGGTTTGCGAATGCTTCCTC